>CBDVBS010000044.1:0-13788 GCA_965372275.1 uncultured bacterium
TATCAAGAAGGCACGTTTGTGTTTCCTCTATGATGATCCCGAACGATATCTTGGCGGGAAATTCCAGCTTCGTCTCGAAGAAAAGGTGGATATCCTCGATTTCTATCTGCATTGGTACCCACAGGAGACTACACAACTCTATCTCGGTCAGATGAAAGTTCCATCTACCTACGAAGCTATGTCTTCCAATAAAAACCTCGATTTCATTTCCCGCAGCACACTCGCAAGTCTTCTTACAGACTGGTCTTTGTCCAGGACTTCCTACTTCAGTTCATTCTATGGAAACAAGTCAAGCAACCGCGATGCTGGAATCGGTTTGAAGGGAATCTTCAGGGATGATGAAGGCAACGAGCAGTTCAAGTATTTTTTCATGATCGGAAACGGCCTCGGCCATAGTCTTTACATCGGTGGCCGGGAGAGTAAGGAATTCATATTCTCGAACGAATTCGGCGACTATTTCTATGGCCTTCGTCTCGATTGGATGCCCACCGCGAATCTCAGCATAGGGGGACATTATTCGATCAACAGCCATGATGATGTCCTCTTCAACGATGAACAGACCGTGTTCGACCTCAAGAGGCGATCACATTCACTTGATATAAGATATGATCATCCCGATGCGAGATTTGCATTTATGTACGGCGGTGGCGTCATTGATGATGACTACTTCCATACCGGTGAAAAGAACCTTGAGTATTCCGGTTGGGAAGCAAAGGTGTTCGTACCGTTCAACGACAGTATCGAAGCCGGCCTGAGATATGACAATTATTCCTATACCGCTCACGAAAGCACCAATACAACCGACCAGAACAACCTGACTATAGGTCTGAACTATCTTGTAGAGCCGGATATGCGCATACAGGTTAATTACCTGATGAAGGATACCGATGATAACATCAACCCCGACCTCGATGACGATATCTTATATATCAACTTCCAGTATATTTTCAACACCGGCGATATTCTTGGATGGACTAAAGGTGATGCTGAATCAGAAGAAGCTCAGGAAGAAGAGAAAGAAGAGGTGAGTGATGAAGACTAAAGCGTTGTTACTCGTAATTGCCTTATGTCTGCTGGTTATCGGATGCACGGAACAAGCTCCGAAAGATGAACCGATCAGGCAGACGGGGCAGGAAGTAATCGTTCCCAAAGGCGGTACGATTACGATGGCGACAACCACAAGCACATACGACAGCGGACTGCTCGATTACCTCAATCCCATGTTCACCGCTGGGACAGGCATTGCAGTGAAGATCGTCTCGATGGGAACCGGTGCCGCTATCAGGGCCGGTGAGAACGGCGATGCCGATCTGATACTCGTTCATGACACTAAAGGCGAAATGGCTTTTGTTGAAGGTGGATATGGTATAGATCGTCGCGAAATTTTCCATAACGATTTCATAATTCTCGGCCCGGAAGCCAACCCCGCCGGAATTGCAGCGGATGAAAGCGCATCCGCTGCCCTGGCAAAGATTGCCGCATCGGAAAGTATCTTCATCTCTCGCGGGGATGATTCGGGCACCCATCGTAAAGAACAGGAATTGTGGAGAGCAACCGGTCTTGCCCTTGAAGAAACAAGCCAGGTAATAACGAAAAAGAACATGGATGTAGTCGTTAATTATGTCAAACCAAACGGCGGATGGTATCTGTCCATAGGGCAGGGTATGGGAGCCGCTCTTACTATGGCTTACGAAAAGCAGGCTTATGTTCTCACTGACAGGGGAACATATCTGTCTTACATGGGAAATATCGACCTGGCGATTCTCAACGAAGGCGATCCATTGCTCGTGAACCAGTATGGCATCATTGCCGTAAACCCCGGGAAACATGATGGCATCAAATACGACATGGCGATGATGTATATCAACTGGATATGCTCAAGTGAGGGCCAGGAGGCGATAGGCGATTTCAGGAAAGAAGGCGAAGTGCTGTTCCATCCTGATTTCATGACGGAATAAATATATGGTAATTTGGTGTTTCGGGAATTTATTCCCGAAACTGTTCTGGATACTGTTCAAAGGGTTTCGGGAATAAATTCCCGAAACACCACGCGGGCGAGAGGATATCGGGTAGGGTAAGGATTTTGTGTGTTCGGTGATGCATTTCATAATGCGTGGATGCTTATTCGCTCGGGTGACTCCGAGCTATGGCTTGTTGTGCTCACATCGTTGCGAATCTCGCTGTTGGCCACAATAATCGCGGCAATTATCGGTGTACCGATCGGCTATGCGGTTGCATCGTCATCATTCCCTGGACGACGAGTGGTCATCACCCTTCTGAACACACTGCAGGCACTGCCAACAGTGGTGATAGGGCTTATATTATATGGATTGCTCTCGCGTTCCGGGCCGTTGGGTCCGGCCGGGATTCTCTACACCCGGTTGGCCGTTACAATTGGCGAAGCAGTGCTGATTACCCCGATAATAGCGGCTTATACAATGGCGTCAGTCGCCGGTGTTGACCCGAGGATACGTAAAACCGCCCGGTCGCTTGGTGCCCGGCGTTGGCGTGAAAGCTGGCTTGTCGCGGGGGAATCACGTTTCGGGATAGCTGCATCGATCATCGCGGGATTCGGACGTGCAATCGGCGAAGTCGGCATAGCGATGATGCTTGGCGGTAACATCCAGGGATTTACGCGTACGATCACCACGGCGATCGCGCTTGAACACAATAAAGGGAATTTCGCACTCGGTCTCGCCTTGGGATTCATTCTGTTCTGCATAGCACTCGCGATAAATGGAATCCTGCATATGTTACAGGGTACGGGAAAAAGATGATAAGTGAGGTTAATGCTTAAACTCGATAACATAAAGAAGGTTTATGGTTCGCTCGAAGTGCTCGACATCCCATCCTGGGAAGTCGCCCGGGGGGAATCGGTCGCGCTGCTCGGGGCTAATGCCACGGGAAAAACGACCCTTCTCGAAATTATCGCGGGGTTGATACAGCCGACATCAGGCACTGTATTCTACGAGGGGAAGCCGGTGCATCAGCCTGTGGGCGATATCGGTCTCGTACTTCAGAACCCGGTTATGTTCTCGTCAACCGTTGCAGGGAATGTCGGATTCGGGATTCGGGGAAACGGATTGAGCAAATTACAAAGAGTTGAGAGGATCAACGAGACCCTTCATATGGTCGGACTTGACGGTTTGCAGGGAAGAAATGCGCGGAAGCTTTCCGCAGGGCAGAAGCAGAGGGTGGCAATTGCCCGTACGCTCGCGATGAAACCGAAGTTGCTGCTGCTGGATGAACCGTCGGCAAGCGTCGATCGCGAAAGCGTGGCGCATATAGCGGAAATCCTGACAAAGTTGAATGATAAAGAGGGAATGACGCTGATAGTGTCAACTCACGACCTTTCTTTCGCCAAGCGTATCGCCAAACGCACCGATCAGTTGCAGAGCGGATATCCCGTGCCCTACATAAGCGGCAACCTGTTTACCGGAAGAGCCCGGGAAGAAAACGGTGAAACAATTGTGATGATCGGTGACGGAGCTGCCATAGTTGTGGGTGGTAAATATCAGGGAGATGTAGACATAGCGATTCCGCCAGAGAATATCGTTGTTTCAATGGAGCCACTCAGCAGCAGTATGCGTAATAACTTACACGGTAAGGTGATACGCTTGTCGGATGAAGGAAACAGCATAGAAGTCGTAATTGATATCGGTGTTCCGCTTGTTGCCGTGCTTACAAAGGGCTCACTCGATAAGTTGGGTGTTACCATTGGCGACGAAGTTTACGCTTCGTTCAAGGCTCACGGGATCATGGTGTTCCCCGGGCGAGGGGGGATGACGAAGTGAAACCCGTGGGTGTGATAATTGCCGGAGGTATGAGCAGACGCTTCGGGTGTCCGAAGTGCCTCATCAAAATCGGTGGGATACCGATAATCACAATTTTAGCGAATGAGGCAAAGCTCGCGGGGATTGATGATATACTTATTTCGGCGAATAACCCCGAATTATTCGCCGGTTTTAACATGCGCGTTATTGGGGATATACATAAGGACTGCGGCCCGTTAGCCGGGATTCACAGTGTATTCAACAACGTGGAAGCTGATGAGCTATTCATCTTCCCGTGTGACACCCCCGGTATCACGGAGGGAGAGATACGGACCATATTGGGATCGGCCGATGCCAACCCCGATGCCGATGTTGTATTCGCCTCTTCGCCTTCGGGCAATCATCCCCTGTTCGGATTGGTGCGGCGCTCTTTCCTCCCTTCGATAGAATCAGCGATAAAATCGGGACGACTCGGGGTGAACAGGCTTTTCACCGGATCGAAACACGTTGCCGTCAGGTTCGACGACGAGACGCCGTTTACAAACCTGAATACTCCCGAAGACCTTGAGAAGTGGGGGGTGAGCTGATATGGAATATAAGAAGCCATTCGAGTCGCTGCCGATAACGAGATTCAGGAAAGGTGAGGGTTTTTTATCGGAATACGATCATGTAATTAAAGAATCCTCAATACGCATTTTCTTCAATGGTGATGAGATAGTTTCAATATTGGCCCTTAAGAAAGAACTGGACGAGCTGGCGGTGGGGTTCCTCTTTAATTCGTGCATCATCAACGATGTCGGGTTGATTGAGAAAATTGATATAAATGACCGTCTCGATGCCGTTATGGTTGAAAGCAAAGAGCGATTGAATGCCGGGACGCTCTCGACGGTACGCTCGATAACAACCGGCTGCGGTAAGGGAGTGGCGTTTATAAACCCACTGAAAGAAGAGCATTTCATCAGGCTGGAGGATTCGTTCACAGTGGAGGCCAAGGACGTGACCCGGCTCATGAAAGAGTTCGGGCAAACGTCGAAGCTTTTTGAAAAAACCGGATGTGTACACTCGGCGGCCTGGTCTGACGGTGTTTCGATAACGCATGTGGCGGAGGATATAGGGCGGCATAATTGCGTTGACAAATTGGTCGGCTGGAAACTGATGCAAGTGGCCGATACGGTACGGGCCGATATGATACTCTCAAGCGGCAGATTGTCATCCGAGATAATCGTTAAGGGATTGAGAGCGAAGATACCCGTGGTAGTCTCACATTCGGCACCCACTACCGGTGCGATCCAACTTGCCACGGAATTTCAAATGACCATTGTCGGATTCGCAAGGGGCGAGCGTTTTAATATTTATACACATCCGGAGAGGATAATTTAATGATGGAAACGAAACTGATTTACCTCGATAACCCGACCCCGGAGCAGAAAAAGAAACTCGAAGATTTCTTCACCGTGGCGGGCGTGACCGCCAAATTTGCCGATTCAATGAAAGATGGCGTAATCACGATCCAATGGCCGAACGAACGTCACGAGTGTGACGAGAACAACCTCTTCGCCGACGGCTTCTCGACATGCCCCACGGCATTCAAGGTTGCGGCGAAAATAGGCGTTAAAAGGGATGTGTTCGGCCAGTTCCTCAACGCGCTTGATATCAAGCTAAAACAATGTCAATTCGGGTGCTTCTAATGAAAACCTGGCTTATCACAGGCTCACAAGCCGGGGTCGGTAAATCGACCCTGATGAAAAGATTGGCGGATATCTTAGGGGATGCCGTCTGTATCAAATTAGGACATGGCCTGCGAAAGACAGGCGGATGGAAGAATTACTTCACCCAGACAGAGGACGCGATCGAGTTCATCAAGGAGCAGGATAGCATTCGCGAGCATTGTCTTGTCGAAAGCAACCGCCTCGTCGGGAAGATCCATACCGATACGATCATATTCCTCGATACGCTCGACGGTGAACGCAGGCGTGATTCCGAAAGATTAAGGGCATCCGCCGGGGTTATCCTCGATAAAAAATCAAAAGAGAAGAACTGGGGCAAAGGTCTCAAGGATCTTGAGCTCGATGAAACGACCTTCGACGCGGTTATGGAGGCTTTACGCGGTCAGCGGGAATACCTGACCGGAAGCAGGCTTATTATCCGCACGAAGGTATGGCTCTCACGTGACAGCCTGCTTGTCTTCGGTGAAGGATTAGCCCGTCTGTTGAGGGGAATAGAGGGCATGGGAAGTCTTTCCGCCGCCGCAAGGGAGGAAGGCATATCCTACAGGCACGCATGGGGTGACATCAAACGCGCCGAGGAACGTTTAGGCTTCCCGCTCGTTGAATCAACGCCCGGCGGAGTCGAGGGCGGCGGATCATCCCTGACGGAAAAAGGCCGGCTTCTTTTGCAGGGATACGAGCGAATGCGCAGAAAAATCATCAAAAGTAGTGACAAGTTTTTTAAGGAACTTCTCGAAAAGATCGAGGAAGCAACTTGATACGAATTTCAGAGGCATATAGGATCGTTGCAAAGGAAGCGGCGTCACGCGGGCTTCAAAGTGAAACTATCCGCTTAAGCGAAGCGGCGTACAGGATTACCGCCGAAGATATACGCTCACCCATCGACCTTCCGCCGTTCGATAAAAGCGCGATGGACGGCTATGCGATCCCGGCCGGAGAATTCCTCGATGAATATATTGTCGATGATATCGTAGCCGCTGGCTCATATTATAAAAAAACGGTTGAGCCGGGACATTGTATCAAGGTTATGACCGGGGCTCCCGTACCCGCCGGCACCACCCGCGTGGTTATGTGGGAGCATACCGGGGAATCGGAAGGACGGGTTCGCATCAATCGCAAGAGCGACAAGTCAAACATATGCCGCAGGGGAGAAGACCTCGTGAAGGGGCAGATACTCTGTCCGAAGGGGACGATCCTGTCACCGTTGGCATTGGCGAATATCTCATTAGGCGGCGTGGAGCATATAACGGTGGCGAAACGACCGACCGCGGCGGTTTTCTCCACCGGGGATGAACTTATTCCCGCGGGTACGCCCATCGAACCGGGTAAGATCTATGACTCGAACGGCCCGATGATATCGGCTCTTCTGAAGGATATGGGAATACCTGTCGCATTCACCGATCATCTTCCCGACAAACTTGACGAATCGATTGACGGATTGAAACGCGGCCTCGCAGAAGCGGATATGGTCATACTTACCGGGGCCGTGTCAAAAGGCGATTATGACTATCTCCCCGATGCGTTCAAGCAATGCGGCCTGGAAATCCACTTCGATGAAATCGCCGTGAAGCCGGGCAAACCAACCACGTTCGCAACCTCAACGGATAAAATGGTGTTCGGTCTTCCGGGCAACCCGGTGTCATCCTTCCTTGCGTTCCACATCTTCGTAAAACCCGCGCTCTACATGATGCAGGGATATATGAATCATCCGCGTGTAATTCAATGCAAGGTTGGGAAAGATATCAATCTCAGGAAGAACGAACGTGACAAGTTCATACCCGTAAAAATTGATGAGCACGCCGCGGCTATACCGATCGATTATCATGGATCGGGCCACCTGACCGCGTTGGCTGACGCGGACGGTTTCCTCGAAATTAGTTCCGGTATCACCGAAATCAAAGCTGGTGATACGGCGCCGTTCATGCCGTTTATGATGAAAGCGTATTTCGGAAGTGATGTATGAAGGATTGCATCGGACGCGAAATAAATTACCTGCGCATATCGGTCACAGACCGATGTAACTGTCGATGTATCTACTGCATGCCGGAAGAAGGGATCGAGCTGAAACGCCATGATGAGATCCTGTCATTTGAAGAGATATATGAGATCGCGAAATATGCCGTATCCCAGGGAATAAATAAGATCAAACTGACCGGTGGTGAACCGCTTCGCCGGCGGGATATTATCCATCTCGTAAAGCTCCTTTCCGAAATCCCCGGCGTTGATGATTTAGGGATGACATCAAACGGCATACTGCTTCCACCGGTTGCGCGTCAACTCAAGGAAGCCGGTCTGCAACGCGTCAATATCAGCCTGGACACACTCGATGAGAAACGTTACCGTGAAATCACGCGACAATGCGAGCTAAAGGATGCCCTTAAAGGCATAGATGCCGCCGTAGATGCCGGACTCACGCCGGTGAAGATCAACATGGTGCTGATCCCCGGGGTCAATGAGGATGAAAAGGATAAGATGCAGCATTTCGCTGAGATCAACGGGTTGGGAATACGTTTCATTAAGATGATGGATCTTGAGAACGGCATTTGGTCAGTAGTTGAAGGCGGCATGGGTGGCTTGTGCGAGGAGTGCAACCGCCTCAGGCTCAGCGCGGACGGCAAACTAAGGCCCTGCCTGTTCCACGATCTTGAATATGATGTGCGGAAACTCGGCATAGAAGAGGCTTACAAACAGGCTCTCGCGCACAAACCGGAAAAAGGACAACATACATCAAACAGGCGAATGATTCAGATTGGAGGATGATTTGGCGGAATTCTCACATGTTGATGAAGACGGGAAGCTCAAGATGGTTGATGTCAGCCCCAAGAAACCACAGCAGCGACGGGCGATTGCGACCGGACGTATCATCCTCGGTGCTGAAGTAGCCGGGATGATTCGCGACAACAGAATGAAAAAGGGCGATGTCCTCACAACGGCGCGTATCGCTGGTATCCAGGCGGCGAAGCGTACATCGGAACTGATCCCCCTTTGCCATCCCCTGCCGTTGGATTGGATAGACGTCACTACATTGCTCGGTGAAGAAGATGTGACCATAACGGCGGAAGCACTGTTCACCGGGAAAACAGGTGTTGAGATGGAAGCCCTCACGGCGGTGAGTGTCGCCCTGCTGACCATCTATGATATGTGTAAAGCAGTGAAGAAAGATATGGTCATGACCGAAATTCACCTTGTCTCCAAGGAGAAAACCGATGTCTGAGAAGGTAGTCATACGTTCGCTGAATATATCCGAGAAGAAAGGCACGAAGAAAGACCCTGTCGAGTCGGCTAAATTTATCGAAGGCCACGGGATGGAAGGCGATTCGCATGCCGGGCCATGGCACAGGCAGATAACTATCCTGTCAGCCGAGGAGATTGAAGCCGCAGATGCGGGACGGGGAATCGCGAAATTTGGCGCATTTGCCGAGAATATCACATTAGGCGGAATCGATATCAAGCAGGTCAAACCGCTGGATACATTCCAAATCGGCGATGTGTCACTCGAAGTAACCCAGATAGGCAAGGAATGTCATGACAATTGCGCCATCGGAAAGGCGCTCGGTCAATGCATTATGCCGATGCTTGGAATATTCACCCGCGTCCTGTCGGGCGGAATGTTAAAAACCGGAGATGAAGGTGAGTATCTTCCGAAGACATTCAAAACCATGGTGATCATCCTCAGCGACAGGGCGTCGGCAGGCGAATATGAAGACCTGAGCGGCCCCGCTGCAATTGAGATGATCAAAAATTTCTTCGGGGATTGGGGCTATGAATATCAGATCGACTATCAACTCATACCGGATGATCCTGAAATGTTAGCTGAATTGCTCGCGAGAGCCGACGATGAATGCGTGGATCTGATTATAACGTCAGGCGGTACTGGAATCGGGCCGCGTGATTTTACACCTGATGTCACCTACGAGTTCTGCGATATGATTATCCCCGGCGTTATGGAGCACATCCGCACGAAATACGGCGCGCAATTCCCAAATGCCCTTGTGAGTCGCGGCATAGCGGGTGCGAGAGGGCGTACGCTCATCTACAACCTTCCCGGAAGCCCAAAGGGCGTGAAGGAATACCTGGATGAAATAATCCTGACGATACGTCACAGTTTCTATATGCTGTACGGACTGGATTTGCATTAGACCAAAATTTGAAGGGTCCGGGTGCCGCCTACAAACGAGTCATCGAAGCCTGTTGCTGTCCGGGTGCCGCCTACAAACGAGTCTTCGAAGTTTGTAGGTGACTATGGTAACATCATACCCATGCAATCCGGTTTCCACAAAACGCCCAAATATCAACGGTTCAACATTCCCGGTCAGGCTCAAGAACTGACGTTCTCCTGCTACAAGAGGCAACCTTTCCTGAAATCGGATCGGGCAAATAAAATGCTTGCAGAAGCCATAGAAAGGGCATCAGATGTGCATAATTTCGACGTCTGGGCTTATGTTTTTATGCCCGAGCATATTCATCTGATGATATTTCCGCTTGACGAGAAATATTCGATTTCCGATATCCTCAGATCCGTCAAACAATCGGTTTCACGGAAAGTAATCAATAGGTGCAAGAAGAGGAACCCGGAAATGTTGCGGCATTTAGATACAGGTTTAAGGCATCCAAAATATCGTTTCTGGCAGGATGGCGGGGGATACGATCATAACTACTATGACATAAATGAAATACGAAAACAGGTGGATTACATTCACGCGAATCCGGTCAGGAGGAGATATGTTGATAATCCTGAAGATTGGAAGTGGTCAAGCGCGAGGGATTGGTTGTTGGGAAAGGAAGGACCGTGTAAGATTTGCCTTGATTCTTTTCCTTCAGATTGATCACCTACAAGCTTCGAAGACTCGCTTGTAGGCGGCACCCGGACTGGATTTGCATTAGGAAAACTTCCCCATTTACTATTCATACAGGCCTATTCCGTTTCCTCTCCCCTGGTTCCTCTCTTCTTATAAACCGCCCTTGAGATGAAAATGCTTATTTCGTAGAGCAGGTAAATGGGGACACCCAACATGGAGAGGGTCAACGGATCACCGGTTGGTGTAAGTGCCGCCGCAAGCACAATGGCGCAGAGAATTGCATATCGTCTGAACTTGACCATCTGCTGGGGCGAGACAATACCGAACATCGAAAGGAAGAATGTGATCATCGGTATCTGGAATACAGCTCCCCCCGCGAGTGTCAGAAGCAGGGCAAATGAGAAATACCTGTCCAGGGTAACCTGGGTGAGTATCGTGGTTGCCATATCCACGCCGGGTTCGAAGCCGAGAAGGAATTTCAGGGCAACCGGAACTACGAGGTAAAAGCAGAACGCACATCCGGTGAGGAAAAGGAAAAAAGCGGAGATCAGTACACCACCGACCCAGTTTTGTTCCTTCCGGCTGAGTCCGGGTTTGAGAAAAAGCCATACCTGGTGGAGGATAAAAGGCAGGGCGATTATAAATCCCGCGATGAAACCAACCTTGAAATAAGACATGAATTTCTCGGTTGGTCCTAACGCCTGAAGATTCGCGCCTGATACGTTATCCCAGGGACTGATGATGAAGGGGTAGATATAAGAGCGAGTGAATATGAAACTCACTACGCAGCCGAGTATCAGGAATAACACGGAGTACATCAACCGAATCCTGAGTTCATCCAGGTGCTGCATGAAAGTCATCCCAACGTCTTTGGCACCGGACGAGGGATCAACGGTTTTATTGTCGGATGTGGGTTCGGTGTCAACCAAGGTGCTAAGTCTTCCCTGCTTCCTTTACTTCCGGCTTGTTTTCATCCGTTGAATCGGAGCCGTCCTTATCGTTCCCCCTGGAACCGGAACGAAATTCACTTACCGATTTGCCTAAAGCACGTGCAAGCCCGGGGATTTTCGAAGGCCCAAGCAGCAAGAGGATTATCACAAGGATAATAATCCATTCCCAACCGTGTATCATATGATTATCCTCCTTTAATCAACCGTTACTGCAGGTAATGCAGGATGCCTATTCTACCATCCACAACGCATTAACCACAAGGAAACGTGGTTTGAGCCGGTTTACCACAATTTCCACCAGGGTTTCTTCTCCTCTTCGGCGGGTTTATCGGGATATGAATAGCTGACGCCGTCAGGATAAATATCATACAATCCCAACCCCGGGTCCGAAACCGTTTCAAGTGTGGCAAAATTGGTTTCCCACGTGCAGATATTGGACAGTTTCAGCTTGTGGAACAGATTTATTCCCTCAAGTGCAACATTCCAGAACGGAACCACCATCTCTTCTTCGTGCTCGGTAATTTCGCACGGTTTCATACCGGTCCGGTCCGCGGCTTCAGAGATTCGTTCAATACCAACCTGTTGCTTCTCGAAACCTGGACGTAAAGCGTATATATCAATCTTGTATTTCCCGCCGTAGAAACGGGCGATGAATTCCTCGGTTAATTTGAAACCGTAATTTGAGATCGAGCCGTTATCGAAAGTCATATAGCCGTCAACATCCTCATCAGCGTTAACGAGCAAAATCTCCCCGACCTTGTGCGAAAGGCGTGCGGTGAGTTCCATGAGGCTTTCCTGGGGAAGAGGATTTGGGATGTTCATTGCGGGGATGGCATAATCCCTGAACTGAATAAGCGCTCCTATACCGGGACGCGGGGAGAAGGCCGGTGTAAGAGTATCAGGATCGTTACCGAGGAATATTCCCCTCAGCTTACCGGCTGTTTTGGGTGTCAGCTCATTATGAATCTTGTTGGTTCCGCAGGCAGCAAGGACCTCAATGCCCTTGAGATGGTAGTCCTTCGATCCGACGTCGTTCATCAATTCCCGGATGATATCCAGGTCATTTTCGAACGGACGCTCGTTATTCTTTATAAACCAGAACCGTAGTGGTCGTCCCATGTTTCACCTCTCAGAAATAATATCATACCAAGGAACATCTTCCGGGCCAAATCGTAATGCACACTATCGTATTTCGTGTTACTGTTTTATAATCATCCGGGTTTGAATCCGGATGGATTCCAAGGAGATGAACGTATGTCAATACTTGAAGTTCAAGATCCAAGGGTGGATTTCGCAATACGTAACGAGGTAGCAAGGCAGAATCTAAAGATAGAGCTGATCGCATCAGAGAATTTCGTGAGCCACGCCGTGCTCGAAGCGCAGGGCTGCACCATGACAAACAAGTATGCCGAGGGCCTGCCCAAAAAACGCTACTATGGTGGATGCGAGAATGTTGATATCGTGGAACGTCTCGCCAACCAGCGCGCGCGTAAGCTGTTCGATGCCGAGGCCGCCAATGCACAGCCGCATTCCGGAGCATCGGCCAATATGGCGGCTTACATGGCGTTCCTGTCACCCGGTGACACCATGATGGGCATGGACTTGTCACATGGAGGTCACCTTACTCATGGGCATCCCCTCAATTTTACAGGGCTATATTTCAATATTGTGTCATATGGTGTAAGCAAAGAAACCGGCCGGATCGACCACGATGAAGTCCGCGCAATTGCTAAAGAGCATAAGCCGAAACTGATTGTCATCGGGGCAAGTGCATATCCAAGGACGATACATTTCGATAAATGGCGCGAGATATGCGATGAAGTCGGCGCGATAATGATGGTCGATATGGCCCATATCGCCGGAATCGTAGCGGTGGGTATGCATCCAAATCCCTGCCCGTACGCCGATGTTGTCACGACAACTACACATAAAACCCTTCGCGGTCCGAGGGGCGGATTCATAATGATGAAGAAAGCCCATAAGAAAATGGTAGACAAGGCGGTATTCCCGGGCGTACAGGGCGGGCCCTTGATGCATGTTATAGCCGCCAAGGCCGTTGCTTTGCGGGAAGCCCAGCAGGATTCATTCAAGGAATACATCGCCCAGGTTCTCAAGAACGCCAAGGCGATGGTTGAGGTCTTCTTAAGCGAAGGATTCGATATAACCAGCGGAGGCACCGATAATCACCTGATGCTGCTCGATCTTCGCAACAAGGATATCACCGGCAAGGATGCCGAGGAGCTGCTGGATACGGTCAATATTACATCCAACAAGAACACCGTCCCGTTTGAGACACAACCCCCGATGATCGGTTCCGGAATACGTATCGGCACGCCTGCAATGACCACCCGAGGACTTAAGGAAGACGAGATGAAACGCGTCGCGGGATGGATATGCCGCACCATACACAACCGGGATGATGAAACCGTGAAGGAAGGCGTACGCGGGGAATTGCGTGAACTTTGCCTGCAATTCCCCATCTATGGATTCGACGCCAAATCCTGGGGGGACTACATCGACCCAAGCATCGAAGAGGATG
>CBDVBS010000045.1:0-13742 GCA_965372275.1 uncultured bacterium
GCGTTAAACTGATTATGGACATGATCGACCAGCGGGAGAAGACTCTGGTTTTCTGCGCAAACCAGCTTCACGCCCTTGCGGTACGCGACCTAATCAACCAGATGAAAACGAGCAAAGACCCTAATTACTGCGTTCGTGTCACCGCCGATGATGGAGCAATAGGGGATCAATTTCTGCGTGAGTTCCAGGACAACGAGAAGACGATCCCGACCATCCTGACCACATCGCAAAAATTGTCAACCGGCGTGGACGCGCGCAATATCCGCAATATCGTGCTGATGAGGCCAATCAATACGATGATCGAGTTCAAGCAGATCATAGGCCGCGGAACGCGCCTCTTCGAGAGCAAGGAGTATTTCACAATTTACGACTTCGTGAAGGCGCATCACCATTTCAGCGATCCTGAGTGGGACGGCGAACCAATTGAGCCTGAGCCACCAAAGCCTAAACTTCCGACTCAGCCGATTGACCCGCCCGATCCACCGGATGAGCCACAGCCTCGACGCAGGAAGATCAAAATCAAACTCGCCGATGGCAAAGAGCGCTCTATTCAGCACATGATGGCTACCACCTTCTGGCATGCTGATGGAACGCCGATGTCGGCGCAGCAATTTATGGAAATGCTTTATGGCAAGCTGCCTGAGTTTTTCAAGAACGAGGCTGAGTTGCGCGCTATCTGGAGCAACCCGGACACACGAGCCAAACTCTTGCATGGGTTAGCCGATAAGGGCTTTGGTAGAGACCAGATGGCTGAGTTGCAGACGATTATCGATGCGGAAAAGAGCGACCTATTCGACGTGCTGGCCTATATCGCTTATGCCCTTGCTCCACTCACTCGCGAGGAACGGGCTTCGAAAGCCAGAGTTGAAATCACACAAAATTTCGATACTAAGCAACAGGTCTTTTTAGACTTCGTGCTGGCTCAGTACGTGAAGGTCGGCGTGCACGAACTCGATAAAGAGAAGTTATCTCCGCTGCTCAAACTCAAATATCAGGACTCAATACCCGACGCTGTAGCCGATCTTGGCAAGCCAGAGGAAATCAGGCATCTGTTCGCTGGTTTCCAGAAATACCTCTATCAAGAGGGGGCGAGGGTTTGAGTTGAGTCCGTAGCCTGGGTAAAGTTAGTTAGATCAGTAGATTCGTTCCATAGTATTCTTGCTCTTCTGGTTGCGTTATCCCAAATTTACCTGTATCAAAAGAGAATGAATATTCTGATATTGTCTTGGGCAGTTTCGGAGATAATATTCGCTCCGGATCGCGAGCAAAGATATTTGGCGTGTAAGATGATTGAAACCTAAACCCTTTATCATCAAGGCCTACTCGCTTAATGTCCAGGATTCCGACGCAACATCTATTGGATGGAGGAATGATAAGACCACCACGAATCGAGGGAGTGAATAAACCGGTATGCGTATGGATCGCCACATTTGCCTTTTGAGGAAGACTTTTCTCATCAAGCTGCACCTGAATTATCTCATGTCCATAACCCACATGGTAAGAATTATCATGGTGAATTCCTGGCTCTGTGCTGTCCGATCCAAGCACAACCAATAATGGTGATTCAGGGGAGACTTCCAGATGTCTTTTGATCTTTCGTTTTGGGCGATCACCGATATTCTTTTGCAGTTCCTCAGTACTTTGACTTTTTGCTGGGCCCATCACTCCCACAGATGTTTCGCCAGATGATAACCCACCCCAGATAATATCAGCATAAAATGTACCGTCGTTTGCTCCAACCGTATAAATGCTCTCAATACCATCTTTGTCAAATGCGTTATTGTCTATGATCTCAGCAATCGCTTTTGCTTCGCTTGCCAGGAAATCTTGTCCTTTAACTTCAGTTAGCCGATGGATGTGCAAGATCAAATGACATTTTGTGTTGATGCTCTTTTCTATCCTGTTAATAAAATCTCTAACCATGTTCTCTTGTTTCTCATCAAATGCACTTGATTGAATCGTTGTAACCTCGACGTATAAGGATAGGTCAGCAGTGGTTGTTAAAAAGAAATCTGGGAAGGCTGCAACAGATTCATCATTCAATTCTACTGGCTGGTTTACCTCTTTGAGGAGATAGAAACAAGCAAGTTCGAAAAATGCTCCAATGTGTTGATCTCCGAAATTGGTAATATTCCTCTCAAGCTCGATTTTCTTAGGCCCTGCTGGGAAGTTAGCAAACCAGTCATCGACTTGCGTTCTGGCTGCTATCCATATTCCATCTGGTTCAGTACAAAGAACTGCAAATGGTGATGTGGTGGGAAGACCCCGTAATCTTTTTGCCAGATTGACTCTGTCGAGTGTGAAGAGTGTCATAGACAGAATTATAGTGAATAAAGCTGAGAATACCAACCCTGGAAACAGAAGTGTTTTCCAAGAAACATGATTGAAATAGAATCTGCGTATAACTCAACGAACTCAAATACCGCAGTGGTAGTCAAGTAGCCCGGCATAGTGACCGCACTGTCCTCGACTACCACTCTCAACGTCCGGAGTCACGTAGCCCGGCATATCTCGAGGCTGCTACAGAATATTCCTAATTTCATTAGCCCGGTCAACCCCGTTGCCGGGAATAAATTCCGGCATAATCAGGATATGGTATGGTATCGAAGGAAACATACCATGCAACCCGATTCTGAATTCTTCATTTCGAGGTTCCACAGATATGTTGTGAGGGATATATCTCTGGATAATTGGGGTGATGGAGCGAATGCTTTGATGCAAGGAACCGATTAAGAGTAAGAATTTATTCCCGGCAACGCTCCGCAAGTGTACGGGTAGTCGTGGGATTATGGAGTCGCGATGCCGGGCTACATAAAACGCATCTCCATCCTGTCATGGCTGGTGAGTTCCCAGGCTACGTTACTATATCATTCAATAGCCAAGTTCGAAACTCATCCATCCACCCCAGGAAGCCGACCTGCGTAAGGTAGCGGTTGCACAAAACCAGCCCACCGCGACCGGTGAGCGTATCGCATGTCGTTTCTATACGGCCTAATCACTGCGATATGGTATACTCGTTCATAGCTTGGAACCCACTTGTTGAGTGAAGGGTCAGTAAATCATGGGTCTACTGTAGACCTTTTCGCATTAGCATGCGAGTGGGTTCGTCCACAATAACCCCAAGAGGAATCGCTTAATTCAGGTGGAAAGGAGATGTCAATGCTTACCCTTGGAGTCATCGGCAGTTCGCGCAAGGAAAACGAGCAGCGTTTGCCGCTCCATCCGGACCACTTCGACTTCGTCCCCGAGTCGATACGAAGTTCCATACGATTCGAAACCGGGTACGGAAAGCCCTTCGACGTCACGAATGAAGAATTGAGTCGCCGTTTCGGAGGAGTGGCAGAGCGGGCGTCGCTACTGGCCGGCAGCGACATCATAATGTTGCTCAAACCGCAAGCGGAAGACCTTCGGGACATGCGACGCGGAGGCACGCTGTGGGGGTGGGCGCATTGCGTGCAACAGGGAGACATCACCCAGATAGCTATCGACCGCAAGCTGACGCTTCTGGCCTGGGAAGCGATGTTCTCTTGGGACAACGGTGTACGAGACATGCACGTGTTCAACCGGAACAACGAGATGGCCGGATACTGCGGTGTCATCCATGCGCTGGGGCTCACTGGCATGGACGGGTACTACGGCCGACCAGCCGCCGCGCGCATCATCAGCCACGGGTCAGTGAGCCGCGGAGCGATCTACGCACTGATCAGGAGGGGGTTTTGCGACATCCGGGTGTACACGCTGCGCCGCCCATGGGCGGTTCACGACAAGATAATCGGCTGTCGGTATGGGCAAATCGTGGATGTCGACTCTACGAATCCACTCACCGTCCTGGAGGAAAACGGCGTGCAACGCCCTCTGGCAGACGTGTTGGCCGAGGCGGATGTGATCGTTAACGGCACCTTGCAAGAAACGGACCAGCCGCTCCTGTTTTTGCATGCAGGGGAAGAAAAGCGTCTCGCTCCGGGTGTGCTGATTGTGGATGTGAGCTGCGACTTGGCGATGGGATTCCCCTTCGCACGTCCCACCTCGTTCGAGCGGCCAACGTTCGCAGTCGGCCCCGCGACGTACTACGGCGTCGACCACACGCCGACTTACCTTTGGCGGAGCGCGTCGTGGGAGTTGTCCAGAGTGGTCGTTGCCTTCATCGAGACGGTGATGAACGGACCCGAGGCGTGGAACAAATGCGAGACCCTCCGTCGAGCTATCGAGATCCGCGAAGGCGTGATTAAGAACGACAAGATTACGAGATTTCAGAAGCGGACGGCTGAGTACCCCCACCAAATCCGCACTTAACGAGTCTCGTAGCCTGGGTTCGGCGAACTCTGGCGATATTACTTAGCTGGCTTGTGTCGCAAATTTAGACATTCTGGTGGCAAAATCGGCATCGAATCCGTCTATGAGCCAAGTTCGAAACTCATCCATCCGCCCCAGTTTTTTGTTAATGTAATCGGTGGTTGTCCACAATTCCCCGTTTGACAAACGATATTGTAACGTAGCCCGGCAACGGGGGTTGACCGGGCTACGTTACTACCAAAAACTCAACGTGGTACGAAATCCGGGGGGGCAGGTTAGCTGTAGAACCTACCTTTTATGGTTCGGTATATTCCGTAACACCCCAAACCAACCAATGCTCCCAGCGCAGCGCCGGCTGGGCCAGCAGCAGAACCAATCCCAGCCCCTCCCCCAACGATCCCAGCGGCTGTATAGCCTGTCGCTGCTATAACCCCGTAACCAATTCCCCCTCCCGCAATAGCACTGCCACCAGCTATAAGACCTTCTTTAACCTTGTCATGATCATTAAACATATAACATTCATCTCCTTATGATTATGGCTCTATTCTTTGCGGATTTATAATTCAAACGTGAATTCCTCCATAGGCATAGTGTTCTACTATATTTCCTCTTTTTTCCTTATTTCCCACTGGTCATTATGCTCTTGGCTTGAAAGATTGTTCGCATCGCAAATTTTCTTCAGCCCTTTCACAATCCCATATCCGAGGAGACCCGTGGCAATGGGTATTGCTGCAATTACACCGATTCCAGTAAGCATAGCTCCCCCTCCGATGGCTGCAATACCAGATGCTATACCAGCCGCAGAGATTCCTGGCACAGTGCCAGATGCGGAGACTGCGGATATCGCTGCTACGACACCAGCAGCCGCCCCTCCCACACCGGCAATATGTTCTAAAACCCGTTCCTTCTGTGCATCACTTAATTTTCCGAACCTCTCTCTCCCGATAATACAAAGAGCCAATATTCGGTTCATGAAGTCATCTGTGGGTTTTGACGCACCTGACTCCAATCGACGAAGTGTTGCTTCAGATACATCGATAATTTTAGCCAGTTCCCGGCGTGAGATTTGGGATATTCTCTGCACGAGTTTCAACTTCTCTCCACAGTTTATTTCTGTAATTGGCTCCAGTAATAATTCCTGTTGCTCCTCGATACTTTCGGGCCATATTCCTAAATTTGGGATCAATTTTACCTCCATTGCGCGTATATCGCTATATATTCTGCGTTATCGTGCGTCTCTATGCGTTATATATACTACTTGCAATTCAACTTGTCAAGGTATTAAGGAAAAAAAATGCTAAAAAAGTAGAGATAGCAGTCACGTAACCCGGCATCTATGATAAGTAATGTCAATAGGAGAGACGGAGGTCTCCTGGTTTTTCTTAATAAATTCCTCCTTTACAGACCGCTAAACAGCGAGTCGAGTTTGATTGGGGCTTGCTTTGATTTTCTTACGGCGTTCATGTCAGGCGATTCACAGACCCTTTGGGTCGACGGTCGAACGCGACCAAGCCACGCAGCCCGGTATCTCACGAGGCTGCTACAGAACTTTCCTAATTTATGTAGCCCGGTCAACCCCGTTGCCGGGAATAAATTCTGGTTTAATCAGGATATGGTAAGGTATCGAAGAAAATATACCATGCAACCCGATTCTGAATTCTTCATTTCGAGTTTCCACAGATATGTTGTGCGGGATATATATCTGGATAATTGGGGTGATGGCACTAATGCTCTGATACAGGGAGCCGAGTGCGAGTAAGAATTTATTCCCGGCAACGCTCCGCAAGTGTACGGGTAGTCGTGGGATTTTGGGGTCGCGATGCCGGGCTACATGAAACGCAGCCCTATCCTGCATGGCAGGTGAGTTCCCGGACAAAGTTACATCCCAGTCAAAACCCGTTTGACATCCAATATACAACAATATACGATGGTTTCGGGTTAAGGATGCGCTATTGTACCAGGAGGTTCTGAAGTGAAATATTACTCCACCGTGCTCTTGCTCGTTATCCTGCTTGTCATAGGGTGTTCTCATCAGAATAATCCCACAAGTCCACAGGTGAGGGATACACTCACAGAAGATCAGAATTCTCTCAAGATCACCAGTAATAACAACAGGCATATTTTAGGGATGTGGGACATCCGGATCGATGAGTCCCGTGAGAATATAGCCATCAATCGTTCACGGAATTCAGATATGCATCAGAATTCTCTTGGTTTCCTCGAACCGCCATTCTGTAATGACTGCGTAGTGCCGGGTAACATTCAAATCATAAGTGAAACGGAGTTCAGTATTGATGTAAGGCTCAGGCATCCGCAGCCGGACCGTATCGAGAATACTGTATTCGATGTCCGTGGCATTTTGATGCTGGGACAGAATTTTGTGTTCCCTGAAAATGGTAGAAGCATTGCCTTCGGACCCGGCTTCCCAAAACTTATCAACGCGGACGGGTACACCACTTTTGCTGATCCGATAAATCAGGATGAGCCTGCATCAAACCTCCATCCCTTCAAGGCATTCAACCCGGATGCTCACAGGAGAATATTTTCTGTCACCGATGAAGACACCCGGACCTTTCACATGAAAGCACCAGCCGGACAGATTGAATTCGTTTTTGCGATTGATTGCTGCTGGACGTTGGATGCAAATAGTAATAACCCTTCAAGTGATTTCCCTGAAGACGCGAACTGCAGTGAAGCTTATCGCACTAATATTGATCTTGAATTCTGGCCGAATCAAGGTGAATCCAGTCCCATACGAATCCAGGTATTCGATCACCAGGGCGAGGACACGATCGATGAGGTGTCTTTGGAAAGTCCGGGATTATTCGATGACGTCATAGTTTTGCAAAGGGACCACTCTTGTGGTTGCAGCATACCAACATTTGCAGGACTTCTCCCTAATGATCGGGGAGGCCTGGATGGTCAGTCGCCGATTTTGATAAGAGTGACTGATACGTCCACGGATGAGAATCCCGGTGATGTTTCCGCATACCACGTAATACGCTCGTTTGCTGATGCCAAGTATAAGGATGTCGCTAATGGTGTTTCTGCTACTTCCCAAAAGACTTCCGCGATAAACAACCGGCTGCTTGCGAAGTATCAATCAAACCCGGGGGAATTTGAAGAAACACGAATCGGCGATCTCATTGTCCGCTGGAAACAGCAAACGGTAAGTAACGATGAACATACCGCTGTTGTACAGAACGCGCAGGAAGTCTTACAGTTTGACCATGAAACCGGGGAGCTTGTAAAACATATCAATACCTGGCGACATGATCTCCCGGGGATCCTTCCGGATGTAATATCTCAGGAAGAAGCGGAATCGATAGTAGCAGGCGAGATTCAATTCAGTGATCTATATTACATGTCTTTGGATTCCGATGTTTTCCCCATAGAATTTACGTCAAATCCTGTTTACGTTGTTCAAAACGGTATCGATACGGCAAAGATACTTGATGCGACCACGGGGGAATATTTGGGGGATGCCGTGCCGCCTCCAGCCGATGCATTTTCGTTAACAGGTCCCCAGGCTGGTAACGGAACATATTGCAGCGGAGCATGGACATCCTGGTATTTGAGCGGGCAGGCAGGATTTGAAGCTTTAGGCTACGATACAGATGCGGAAGTATGGCCTACTCACACAACCGTTCAAAGCTATGTGCAGGATGATGATGTAAAACTCTTTTACGAATTAGCACATGGAAGTTCATATTATTACCTTCCGAGTTGTACGAATGGCTACCATACTCCTCCGGTGTCTGCCTCCCAGGTTGGAAGTTGGCTTACGGAATATAACAAGAAAGATTTTACGTTCCTTGGAAGCTGTGGCGGGATGTGTAGTACAGGCCCCGGCTCATTATCGCATGCATACAGGAAGGGATCGGATGTTGACACCGCCACTGTAGGTTATTGCGATATGGCTGGAAGTATATGTTCTACGTATTGCTGGTACGCCGGTTACACTGTCGTGTGGCAAAACGCGGTTTTCGATTATATGGAGGATAATTATGGGTGGAGTAAATATTCGATCTATGACGCTTTTCTGCTGGCCAATGCCGATTACCCCGGGTGTGGAAGTGCGGAAAATAATTGCATGAGGTTCGCGGGCGATACCGATTTCACATTGGATGTGAACTACGACCTTGGTCATTTATGCGAAACGTGTGATGACTGTGCTTCAACCTATTGTGAAGGTTCTCTGAACCATCCGGCAAGATGTGGTATTAACCCACCAACCGAAGATGGCTGGATTGGCGGGGGAGATAATTCCGGATGTGGAACTGACCCGTCCTCTGAATATCGCGATTACTATTATGACTCATACGGCCAGGAGCAATATGAGGTGATTGAGACCTTCAATTGTGATGAATATGATGACTGTGAAGGACCGGAAGTAACGGATTATTTCGTCATAGAAAACACAAACACTTGTGACTATAATACGTGGCTGGATACTGATCCAAACGTGCCTGTGCTGATCAGCCCTTCTGATGGTTATGAATATAAGGTGGGCGACAATCTAACCTTTGAATGGGAACCGGGAGAGGGTAGTAACAGCACGTATTATTTCAGCGCCAAACATAATGGCAATCCGTATGTTACTGATTTGATCTTCATCGGAACCGAGCTATGGCTGCCGGCCATATTTGTCGAGAACGAGGCGGACGACGGTGAATGGGAGTGGTGGGTGAGCAACGGGCCGGATAACTACCAGTCGAGCGAACATTTTACGCTCTTGAAAAATACTAAACCCGAACTGCTTGGACCATCGGATTATGTGACCATTACACCCGAGACATCCTTCTCGTGGACAAACGTGCCGAATGCGGAGAATTATGTTGTAAAGGTTTCAGGTCCCGGGTTCAATTTCCCGCCATATTACGCCTTCTATATTGCTATTGGCGATTCAACGTACTTCATGATGGATCAGTTCATCTACGATTTCTTAATGCCGGGGACATATACATGGAGGATCGCAGCCGTAAGTAACCCATACCCGGGCATTGACGAGATGGTCAAATATGAATATTCCGATCCTCTGCATTTTTCCAAACCGGGTTAGACCGGTAGCCCGGCAATCCTTTGCCGGGATTCTCGAAGGAGATAAGATTTATGATTCACAAAACAACGCTGATTCTCATTCTGATGTTCGCGGCTACCGGACTCATGGCACCGGCAATGTCAACGGAGGATACTCCACCTCCGAGCGTCATGTTCGCCCCGTTTCTGAACGGGATGACGATAATACATGACACCGGTGAAATAAGCTTTGACACGTTCTATACGATGTATCTTCCCGATGTCGAAGAATACAGCTACCAGGAGTATTCACCCAGTGATGGGGGAGAACTCTGGGCAGTCATATCCGACAGCGTTGGCGAAGAGCTGTTTCGCCTGGATTTCTACGGTTTGGAGGACGGAGAGCCATATCACATGCTGACCCATTATAACGTAACAGATAACCGTACCGGCGAGACAGCAGGGATGCAGGACATGTACTTTGAGGCAAGCCACTACTCCGTTGATTTTTTCGTGGAAGGCGAGCACTTCTTCCATTTCCCGTTTACGGTCAGCGTTGTCGCGTCACCTGACCCCGAAACGCGGGACGATTACTTCTACCTGGATGGCGCTTGGGAAGACTGGAGTTATTTTGTATATCGTGATGCCGACCCGGATGAACCGCTTCGATGGAAAGTGTGGCTCCGCGACAAGACGACCGATTATTATGAGAATTACGAAGTCACCGCCGAGGTCAGGCGCGACGGCGGGGGGCTCGTATGCACCGGCAGGGAGGGCGTTTCGTATAACCTCAGGCCGGGATGGGTCCGTGCCGAGTTCGATATGATCCACCCATCGGACGGATCGTTATTCAGGGCGAAGGACCTCCTGTCAAACGATGGATCATACACCATGACCCTCGAGCTTAATGGAGAATTGTATGGGACATGGAAGTTCGAAATATCCGGTGGGGAATTTGTGTACGAAGGACGCACTGACCGCGCCGTCACCGATCCGCTGGTATTCATCGAAGGCGGCCCGGGAGTCTTCTTTTATGAGAAGGAATAAATGGTAGCCCGGCAATCCCTTGATGGGATTCAATCCGGTGTTTCGGTAACTTGTTGCCGAAACATGTGGGGTGATAATGTTTCGGGAATAAATTCCCAAAACACCGAGTGCGTAACCCGCCGATGCATAGCTGGCAACACGTAGCCCGGCAATCCCTTGCCGGGATATATCTATAATTCAAACTTCGATTTACGGAAAACCTCGCGCGTGGATGCGGCGGATTCCCCGAATGCCTCTTCTGAGAATTTCCGACGAGCTATTCCATGGGCGATGTGGTGAATATCTTTCTCAGCCAACTTCTCCTTTAACTCATCCGATAATTTGTTCCATACACTTTCTTCGCGGTCCTTATAGAGGGAACGGATTTCATCATCCGAGAATTCACGGTAGCTATTTCTATGTACAACTGCTTCAAGAGGCAGACGCGGGTTCAACTCCGGGTCCTCATCGGGATGTCCGATAGTGACCATCGCGGCGGGGAAGACATATTCGGGGGCCCCGAAGAATTCCTGCACATCGGTCGCTACGATACTGCCGTAATAACATGTGCCGAGGCCGAGGCTTTCGGCGGCGATTACGATGTTCTGCATAGCGATGACGGCGTCGCAGAATGCCATGAAGAAGTGATGCGTGTTCTCATTATGTATTGGTGTGCCGGGGGGATTGTTGATTTCCAACCAGCGTTTAACGCGGTGTGTATCGACAAGCGCCGCGACAACCACCGGCGCGAAATCGAGTCCTAACGCCTTGAGCTTTTCTTTATCATCTATGACGATCAGCGTATAAAGTTGCAGGTTCCCACCGGTTGCGCCGCGTGTCCCGGCGTGCAGAATGGCATCGAGCATTTCAGGATCGATCGCATCAGGCTTGAACTTCCGTATCGAACGATGGCTGTTCAAACATTCGATTACCTCATTCATCAATAAGGCCCTCCAGAGGTCGGATTCCGATATTCAGTGAGGGAGTGAATATAAACGATGGGGTGGGGGATGTCAAATGGGTGGTTAACGAATCAATAACGTAACCCGTCATCTCACTGACCAAATGAAACGCAGCTTCATACTGTCAATGCTGACTGGTTTTAAGGTCAACTTCACTCCTTGTGTTGCAGTTAGACATAGACAATTAATTTGGAATCTTGCGCTTTGAAAACTCTTCTTGCCAGTTAATAATTGTGACTAAATCCTTTTCAATATTCTCAGGTGGTGGAAGAGATACTGGAGCTTCTTCTGACTGCGAATGTTCAAAGCTGGAATATTTCGTCATCATTGAATCTATTAAATTGCAATCGCTAACATCAATCTTAGCGAGTTTAACAATATTGTGGGTGTGAATATTGCGACTGTGCCGTTTTATTACTTCAGCCAGAAGAACATGCTCAATCAATCGTTCAAGGAGAATTCGAAAATCACTGCAGATAGCTTTAGCAGAGGAATGGTATAATTCCGAACCGTGTTCCTCTAATAGCTTCTTAGCTTGAGGTAGTTTTATGTTCAAGAGCGTATTTAGTGCACCTTTAGGGGTTTTGGCTGAAAATGGAGTTTCTCCTGGCTCACCAGTGCCCCAAGGTTCACATCTAACACAGATTATGTTGGGTTTAATATCTGCCTTTTTACCGAAATCCATTATAAGCCCGAGAAGAGTCAACCTGTGAGTGAAAACAATTACCTGTCGCTTGCTTGAAAGCTTTACCAATCGTTGAACCACAGCATCTTCATAATCTTGGTCTAATGAAGATATTGGATCATCAAATATGAAGGGGGCGGCATGAGTCTTTTCAGAAACATCAGCAAGGAACAGAGCGAGCGAAACTACTCGCATTTCACCTTCACTTAAGATTTCAGCAGGAGACCTCTTGATTAGGCTTTTGAGTCTAAGCTCGTGTAGTACTTTCCCCTTATCTGTTCGAGTCTTGACTAGTTCGATTTTTAAATGCTTTGCATCAAGATCGCTTAGCTCTTGATTAAATCGTCTCACGAATGCTAAGGTAATCAACTGCTCAGAAAGTTCTCCTTTCTTTTCTGATAGAACTTTAGTGTAGGCGAATTTCTTAGCATTCTTAAGATTAGCGATACTTTTTAGTCTTTTTATTTCATCAGTGACCGCAACTTTCTGTTGCGCGAGCCACTTCCGAGCTTGCATTTCAAGAATGAGGCTATTTAACTGGTTTCGATTATCCGTACGTGCGTCCCGATCATATGCCTTTGCATTTGTTTCCAAATCAATCATTGCTTGTTTTGCCTTTTTAAACAACCCTGCACATTCAGGAAGCTTAGGAAGCTCATTAACTGAGTTAACCTGACTTAGATTATCCTTTCGAGTTTGATATGCGTGGAAGATTTCAATAATTGCATTAATATCATCTTCCTGAGTTAATCCAGAAGCTTCCGCTCTGGTTTTAATATCTACATCAGATAAAACATCACCGATCTTTTCGATTTCATTGTTGAATTGTTTCTCTGCCTTGATCGCATCAGCTTCAGTTTTTCCTTTAATAAATTTCTCAAAAGATTGAAAGCGCTCCTTTGCTTCTTCAGAGAGTGGTTCTTGACAGAGAACGCATCGGGCATTGTCGCCAACAAAAGGGAACATTAAGCCTTCATAAGCATGTTCTTCAGAATATGTCCTTGCGATTTCCCATAGACGTTTCCAAGTATCACTGCCAACACCATCAAGCGGAGTGCTTTCAAAAAGGCTTCTCGCAGCTAAGTCTGCTAATCGCCGCTTTATCACACTGTCTTTATGCAAATCAATCAAGCGGTTACATTCAGTATCTGATAATTTTCTGTGGAAATTTAGTCCTTCTCGCACTAAAAACTTAATATGGTTCTTAAACAATCGAAGTTGCTTGGCCCTATCACCAGGTGTTTTTTCAGCTTGACGTTTTAACAATAAATTGAGCTGTTCTTCATCTGCATCGCCCCAGAAACAGTATTTATCAATCTCTTCTAATGTGATGTTTTCAGATAGGCCAGAATACCATTGTCCGCTGGATGTGGTTGAATATATAGCTGGTATTACAGGTTTAGCTGATATCTTTTTATTTATGGTATTATCAATAACCTTGGATACCCTATCACATACCTTAATAAGTCCGGTAAAGAACGACAGTACCTCAGGTTCGTATTTCATCTCATTTTCATTTGTAATGTAAGCTTGCCCGCATGAAAAATCATAAATATCAACAATGCGAAGATCGTCAACAACACCTTCAGAGCTTATCCATGTAAGCGGGATTTGAACCCCATCTAACTCGTACTCAAGTGTGCACTTCTGTATTACATCTTCCGCTGTGAAAATATTAGGCAAAAGTTGGCCTGGCTTCTTAGCCCCGCACGTATGTTTGAGGATCCTAACATAGCCTGATTTACCTGATCCATTGG
>CBDVBS010000046.1:0-13679 GCA_965372275.1 uncultured bacterium
CCATTTCATTCCCACCCCAATCAGAATAAATGCAAGAAGGGAAATTGAGGATATCAGTAACCCCTTCCTGAAACCCTCAGGCCTGTAGATGAATTCAACGCTATGTGTACCTTCCGGCACATACACCGCCCTGTTGACAAAATCAGCCTGGTACAACTTTTCGGGTTTGCCGTTCACATTCACTTCCCAACCAGGAAAATAGCTGTCACGCGCGATGAGATAGCAGGCTTTGGAGCATGTGACCTCAAGTTCATATGAGCTGAAACCGTCGCGAGTCATACGTATCTCACCCGGCACTTCCCAATCGCGATCGGGGAACAACGGGGGCTTCTGGTCGTCGGGTATTATGATTCCCATTTCCTCTTTGGGTGTCAGATCCATTATTTGCTTATTGAGGAAAAACCACTGTCCCTTCGGTTCGCCTTCCTTATCGACCAACCTCTGGCGCCTTATATTCCGGGTCAGGAAGAAACGCGGGTACGGGTTTGAATTACGAAACATCCTCGCTGTCTCGCGGTAAGAGAATTTCGTCGCCTCATCCTCCCAGGGTTCGAAACCGGGGATGTCGAGTGTGTCGGATTCGACGGCAACATAGTTGATCCCCAATGTCCAGCATATATTCCTGTTCTTGATTTCAATACTCGTCGGATCGTTTCGAAGGTCGATCAGGAGCCGGTCGAAGATGAGCTCCTTCCATTTCATTTCGTACAGCGGCAGGTATATGTGCATACACCCCACCCGGCTCAGCACTCCCGCGAGGCCTTCCATCGGATCGATCAGCCATTCGCGGCTTGTGTAATGGAGATTCGCCAGGCCATCGGGATCGACCACCCATGGGTCGAAGCCGTTCATAACCCGCTTAAGCCCGACCCCATCATCAGCCGCGATTTTGTTCATCAACAGGAATGAGTCTTCAAAACCTTTTTTGGTCTGGGTGAGCATACGGGCGTAAGGGAACATCATGAACAGTTGGACAAGGACAATCGCAGCTGCAATATATACTTTAACGCGCCCGGGATTGAGGGCGAATATATAAAACAGGACGACGAGGATGACGTCAATACCGAGTATCATCCATGCCCGTGATGGTGCGTCCTGATTGCTGACGAAGAACAATACTAATGTCAGGACAACAATCGCACCGGTGGTTATCAATGCCTGTTTCAATTGTTTCCCAGTACTTCTCCGGCTCTTCAAAAACATTTCCAGGGCGATGGAACCGGATACCATTGAAAAAAGTACGAAGAGGATCGCCGTGCGTCCAAGGAACCGGAAGTAGGAAAACGGCGGGAAATTGCTCAGCCATTGAGTGACCGGGAAGTTGTACCCGAAGGCGAACAGGAGCATTATCAGCGAAGCCCAGAGATAGGGCGCGGTACGCCGCCTGGTTTCCCCGTTCCATAAAGCAAGCGTAATCATGAAAAGTGAAAACAGGCCGATGTATATCTGCGATGATCCGAACCCGACCGCTTCTTCGAGATTCGTAAGGGTTTTGAAATCACACGCCGGGAAGAGGTATGCGGTGGTAAGGCGGCTGAAGTTGAGCCATGTCCCGTGCGCATGGAATCCCGGCCATAATTCGACGCCGCGTATGCTGTGCTGGTTGAATTCGATTGCGGGAAGCATCTGCAGTGCCGCTAAAAGCGCCCCGCCTAATGCAGTAACTGTCAGAAATATAGCGGCGCGAAAAACAACCCCTTTGTCCCTGTCGATTATCGCCCGTGCAAGTCCTAAGGAAATGAGCGCGAGATATGAGAAGGTGATCATCTGCGGGCTGCCGATACAGAGCATCTGGAACATCAGCAGTACACCCCAGAATGTATTCCACGCGGGACGGCGTCCATCGAGAACCATGTCGAACAGCAATATCAACAATGGAACCCATGCAATGAGCTGGAACATCGCCATTGCCGCAAGATGCAGCATATAGAATGGTGAGAACTGGAAAAGGATTGAGAATATCGTCGCGGGAATTTTCCCCGCACCCTTGTACCTCAGCAACGCATAGCAGGTGAGGCCCGCGATCAGGAAATGCAGGATGATATTGATGCCGTACCAGTAGTAGAAATCCCCGGGAAGATGATCGACCAGGTTTACGAAATAGAATGTGCCCGGTTCCCCCTCGGCCATCTGCGGAGCACCGGTGGCGATATACGGGTTCCAGAGCGGGACTTCACCGTTACGCACCGCCATTACATCCATATACTTGATGGGCATGTTCAACTTGGTGTGATCGACACCGGAAAAGCGCGTGATGTTGAGCACTTCCGGCGCGAACATTATCAGCGGCACGAGAATAATGACCCAGAGACCCGGTTCTCTTTTGAAGAGGTTACGCATAGTATTATCCCGGTAATAGTACCAGCATATATGGAAAGAGCATAGATGGAACCCATCTATGCATCCGGCCTGTTAAGCAATGATATTTTAGCACAAAGAGGGATTCTTCTGTAGGGGCGAGCCGGAGGCTCGCCCTCCGGCAAGAATAGCAGACATCAACCTGGTAGCCCCGGGTTGGCCGCCTCCGTTCCATTATTGATAAATTGCGGCCTACCCGGGGTAGAAGCCAATTTATTTCATGTATAAGGATGGCTTCAACCCCGGGCTACCAGGAAAATCTTACTTCATCAACAGCCCCGTCCCCATGCAAGAACAGTAAACATCGGAGGGTGAGCCTCCGGCTCACCCCTACAAATAAACCACTCGGTATGCAGCCACGTTTGACATTACGGTCATATCAAAATATAATTCATCTCCGAATAAATTTTGATTCAGGATGTGTTTATCGATGCAGCGTTTTTTGTGGTTAATCTCAGCAAAACTTTGAGGTAACCCCCCGGGGTCAGTGTGGCCCCATCGGAATCACATCCCGGCAGCATCCCCGTATTGATTCATTGACCTCCATTCGTCTTTGAGCGGGAATGCCCGCCGGGAGACGAACAGGAGGTTTCCTCATGAAGTGACATGACATCAGATCGTGCCGGTAGGGGCCGTCAAAAAACCCTAAATAGTACCGGGTGCCACACGCTTTAGTGTGTGTAAATGCCTGTATTGAAGCGTCTCTCCGCACACTGAAGTGTGCGGCACCCAAAATATTTCGAGGTTTTGAGACAGCCCCATCCTACACATTCACCCATGTAACATTCCAAAATAATTTGCTTAAGGAGACTTGATTCATGTCTAAAAAAAGAGATTATTTCTCCCTGCGAATAGGGATAATCATCGCGGGCCTCATTATCGGAGTGCTCGCAGCGCTGCTTCAGAAGTTCGGCAACCCCATAAATATGGGACTATGCATGGCGTGCTTCGAGCGCGACATCGTCGGAGCATTAGGCCTGCATCGGACGGACATCGTCCAGTACCTGAGGCCTGAGATCATGGCCATTCTGCTCGGCGCAACCATTGCGGCATTGGCATTCCGTGAATTCAGGGCACGTACGGGATCGGCACCAATAGTCCGATTTGTACTCGGGATGTTCGCCATGATCGGCGCGCTGGTGTTCCTCGGATGCCCGTGGCGCGCCATCCTCCGCCTGGTCGGGGGCGACTGGAATGCCATCATCGGAATTGCAGGATTGGTGGCGGGTATCACTGCCGGCGTAATGTTCCTCAAGAGCGGCTACAATCTCGGTCGTTCATACCAGGGACGTTCATTCGCCGGATGGGTAATGCCGGTCATAATGATCGCACTACTCCTCCTCGCAATAATATATCCGAAGTTTGGAAAAGACCCCGGCCCTGTTACCGTCACGGACATCGTCTCCAAGTCGGAAGTTGTTTCTGAAATGGCGTCCGACCCGGATACAATCGACGTGTCAGTTAACGTTAATATCCCGGGATCCGATCCTGTCACGATCCCCGGGTCCGAACTAAAACAGGATATGCCGCCCGAGTGGGCAATATTCTTAGGTTCCAAGGGCGCAAGTCAGATGAGCGCGCCGTTTTTAATCTCGCTCATCTTTGGTTTAGCAATCGGCTTCTTAGCGCAGCGAACGCGCTTCTGTACGATGGGTTCATTCCGTGATGTCATTCTCATGGGTGATACGCATTTAATCAGCGGACTTATTGCATTCGCTGCAGCGGCATTTGTGATGAATCTTGTACTCGGTCAATTCAATCCGGGATTCACACTCATCAATGCTGACGGCAACGTCAAAATGCAGTTTGCCGCACACACAGTGCAATACCTCAATTTCCTCGGCATGATGCTCGCGGGGCTATGCTTCGCCCTCGCCGGGGGATGTCCCGGAAGGCAGCTTATACTGAGCGGTGAAGGTGACGGCGACGCCGGTGTATTCGTGCTCGGTATGTTTGCCGGTGCAGGCATTGCACACAACTTCCATATGGTCGGCAAAGGTGATTATGCCCTGTTGGCCGTGATAGTGGGATTGATAGTCGTGAGTGCAATCGGCTTTTTAGCCAGAGAGAAATAGGAGGAAAAATAGAAATGTCAAAAACTGTTGACGCCAGGGGCTTTTCCTGCCCTCAACCGATTATAATGACCAGGAACGGTCTCAAGGAAGCCAAAGAAGGCGAGGTCACGATCATCGTCGATACAATGACCCAGGTGCAGAACTGCATACGGGCTGCGGAATTGCTCGGATGGGAAACTGAATGGGAGGAGAAGGACGACGATTATTACATCGTCGCGAAAAAGTAAATGCCGGACAAAATCGAATATGCCGTGATTTTAGTTTATTCAATAAGCCACGCGATACGCATCGAGGGTTTGTTGAAAAAAAATGGCATCGACGCAAAAATGATACCGGTGCCGAGGCATCTCAGCAGTGATTGCGGATCGACGGTGCGTATTCTGTGCGCGGCGAAGGACACTTGCGGGCAACTTCTCAACGATGGGAATGTGGAATACATCGACATTGTTGATTTGGACAGATAGCATAACAAGGAGGAAATGCCATGATTGCAGGAGCGAGAAACAGGATTAAAGGTACTGTATCAGAGATCAAACGCGGTACCGTAATGTGCGAAGTGAAAGTGAAAGTAACTGACGACATCACCATGGCTTCAGTGATGACTCTTGAATCCCTCGATGAAATGGGAATCAAGGAGGGAGATACCGTCACCATCATCGCAAAAGCCGTGAATGTGTTGCTTGTGAAAGAATAGAAACCGTTCATATAGGTAGCGCGCATACTGTTATCCAATTCAGGATGGCACGGTTTGGAGAGTCTTCGAGCCTAACCGTGGTCTTGATACGGATGACATAAATAATCCACGGTCAGCACTCGAAGACTCGTGCAGACCGTGCCACCCGGATATTTGATTGAAGGTATGAAGAGCACGCCCATTCTCGAAGACTCAAAATGGGCGTGGCACCCGGAAGGATGATATCTCTTACACGCACATGCAAATTTATTCACGTCCGGGTGGCACTGACAAGCGGTAAGCAAAACACTCTATTCCAACAGAGGTATCGAAGCTTGTCAGTGTTATTTCAACACCGCTATCAGCGAAGACGCTGAGTAGCGGTGGCACACGGACAGTGTAGCCCCAAGAAATCTGAGCCACAATCATGTTCTCTCAATCCCTCGGTGGGTTCATCACCAGCAGGCGTTCCTCGGTGTAATCGTGCATCGCCCAGCGGAGGCCCTCGCGACCCTGGCCGGAATCCTTCACGCCGCCGTAAGGCATGTGGTCGATACGGTATGTTGGAATGTCACCCGCAATCACACCACCGACCTCAATCTCCTCCCAGGCACGGACGATGCGCCCAACATCGCGACTGAAGATGCCGCATTGCAGGCCGTAGCGGGATGAATTGATATCCCTGATCGCATCGGAGAAGTTTTCCCATTCGTGCATAATCACAATCGGCGCGAATGCTTCATCGCATCCGAGATGCATATCCTTCGTAACGCCGGTCAGGATCGTCGGGGGGAACATCGTGCCCTTACGTTCGCCGCCCAGCAGTTGCGTCGCTCCCTTGTCTATCGCTTCGGCTACCCACTCCTCAACTCCCGCTGCGGCGGATTCGCTTATCATCGGACCGAGCCGTGTGTTCTCATCACGCGGATCGCCCATCTTCAATTCCTTCGACATCGCGATGAACCGTTCGGTGAACTCGACAGCTATCGATTTTTCGAGGAACATACGCTGGATGCTTATGCAAATCTGCCCGGCGTGGGCGAACGCGCCGATGATGCATCGATTCAACGCCTGCTCCATATCGGCGGTGCTGTCAACAATACACGCCGCGTCACCGCCGAGTTCGAGCACGACCTTCTTCTTACCCGAATCGGCTTTCATCTTCCAGCCCACGTCGGGACTCCCGGTGAATGTGATCGCGGCGAAGCGTTGATCTTCCACCAGTTTCTGTCCGACATCTCTCGGGCAGGCGACCACATTGTATGCACCCGGCGGGAACCCGGCTTCGTCGATTATCTCGGCGAGTATCAGACAAGTGATCGGAGTATAAGTCGCCGGTTTGAGCACAATAGATGACCCAACCGCCAATGCCGGTGCGATTTTGTGCGACGCTAAATTCAGTGGGAAATTGAACGGGCTGATGCCGAGGATCGGGCCGATGGGGAACCTGCGGGTGATGCCGAAACGTCCGACTGAAGCGGCGTTCAGATCGAGCGGCATGAATTCACCGCCGATACGTCCGGCTTCTTCCAGGGCGAAAGTGAATGTCTGCGCTGTGCGCGCGGCTTCGCCACGTGCTTCATTGATGCACTTCCCGCCTTCGAGACAGATCGATTGCGCGAGGTCTTCCTGGCGTTTCATCAAGAGATGTACTGTCTTGCTGAGCAAAGTCCTGCGTTCCGTGGATGAGAGGGCGCGCATGCGTTCGAAGCCGTCCACCGCGCAATTGATCGCAGTATCCATAGTCTGTTCATCCGCGAGATGAACCTCATCAACGAGTGATCCGTCATAGGGATTCGTTACTTCGAATGTCCTGTCAGTCGCAAGCCATTCTCCGCCGATGTAAAGTTTCCGAGCCATTGCCGATACCTCGTATGTGGTTATCAGGATTGTAACCCGCGATGGGAATTCGCGAGCTACGGTTCTCTCTTTCCCGCGCACATTGATTGTAGCTTAAACTGAATATAGATTCGAGTTTGATCAAAATTATAATCCAAAAATCCTCAATGGGGTAATTATCAGTAACGAAAAAGCCCTGAGAAGCAGGGAAACCCTCATGGGTTTGGTGCCATACCGCCACTCACCCCATCGCGGATTTTGGGTTGCCTATTGAAATTTATAACATTCTCATTTAATATGTAGAAGGAAATCCCCAAAGAACCGTATGTTGCATATATTTGTTTGCGGCTTAAGTTATGAATAAGCCGAGTTAGTATTCAGGAGGTCATGCTATGCGTAGCATCACTCAAAGCCTGCTTATATTGGGGATACTCATCTTGATCCTGGACGTGTTTGCCGGATGTTCCGGGGATGTGTCAAGCCCGGCCTCCCCGTCAAGCATCCCTGAGAGCAGTGGCAGACCCGTCAATTCGACCGGGGCGCATCAATTATGGGGGATATGGGAAATATCCATCGACCCGGATAAGCTGACGGCAAACGCGATTCCCGTAAGGGACATGCAAGCTCATTTCAACATTACAAACATGCTCACGCCCCCGGCATGTGACGATTGCGTGGAATTCAAGGTGATATCGTTCGATCCTGTAACAAGGATTTTGGGTGTTGATGTAACCCTGCGCAATCCAACCATGCTTTCGGCTTATGATGTTCGTGGCATACTTTACACCGACGACTACGGGCATCTGCTGGTGAATGCCGATGACTGGACCAAGCTGTGGGAAGTGCCGGGTGGCGAAACGCTCAATCCATTCAGGGCATTCGCGAAAGCTGAGCCAAACCGATTGTTCGCGGGGGAAGCCGAGCATAGCCAATATTACCAGATTTATATTCCTGAACCGCCCAATTATAACGCAATCACCTTCGCCGTCGATGTCTCATGGCCGGGCAATTGTGAAGAACCTTATGAAATAAAGGGTTTCTGGCAGGAAACAATTTTCGATACTGTCGGATGCAAAGGGAATATCCATATTGACGTTCACGACTGGCAGGATGATGTAAACAAAGTCACACTCGTTGCGCCGGAGATAACAGGTGAGAGTTTTACACCGTTTACGCATCTATATGAGAACACATGGCAGCTTGAACTGACCAATAATGAGGGCGTCGAAGCGGGTGATTACAGCGCAAGGATTATAGCAGCATCCGCGAGTTCGGGCTCGTTAGTGTTGCATGACTATATTACAGTTGAAATCAGCCAGGGTTTCCCTGGGGTACCTGTTGATGTGACTCCCCCCTGGCTGAATTTTTCACCCCGTGATATATGCGTTGATGGTTGTTATCTCTATGTTGTTGGCGGCGTGAATGGTTTGCATATCTTTGACATCTCAATTCCCGCGAATCCTCAATGGGTTAATTGGGTTGGCATACCGGGGTCCGCTTACGGTGTCGCCGTATCAGGTGGACACGCGTATGTGGTGAATTATCCCGTGGGCCTTCAGATAATCGATGTGGATCCACCGGAATCAGCCGTTTTTGTCAAGAGCATTGACATGCCGGGCTATCCTTATAGTATTGCCGTATCAGGGGGATACGCCTATATGGCGGGTGGTATTGAAGACTTTACGATAATCGATGTGGAACTACCGGAACAGGCTTATATCATCAAGACCGTTAACATGCCAGACCTTGCTCTATTTTATGTTCTTGTCGTAGAAGGGGGATATGCTTATGTGGCTCGACCCACTGGCCTTGTGATAATTGACGTGGAACCGCCGGAATTGGCTCATATCATCAAGGCTGTTGACTCAACGGGATCGGCTTTTGATATTGCCGTATCAGGGGGATACACATATGTGGCACGAGGTAGTCAAGGTATTCAGATAATCGATGTGGATCCGCCTGAATCGGCTTACATCGTCAAGGTTGTCAACACCCCGGGGGGTACAAGTGATGTTGCTGTCTCAGGGGGATATGCGTATGTGGCGGATGGTCCTACAGGCCTTCAAATAATCGATATAGACCCACCGGAATCCGCTTTCATCGTTAAGGCCGTTGACACGCCAAGATCCGCTTCCAATGTTGCAGTATCAGGGGAATACGCGTACGTGGGGGATGGTCTTTGGGGGGGCCTTCTGACAATCGATGTCGAGCCGGTCGAATCGGCTTATATCGTCAATACTGTTTATACGTTATGGCATGCTTTTGATGTTGCCGTATCAGGGGGATACGCGTATGTGGCGGATGGTTATTCAGGCCTTCGGATAATCGATGTGGAGCCGGTCGAATCGGCTTATTTCATCAAGACTGTTTGCCCGCTATGGAGTGCTTATGATGTTGCCGTATCAGGGGGATATGCGTACATGGTGGATGGTAATTCAGGTGACCTTCAGATAATCGATGTCGAACCGGTTGAATCGGCTTATATCATCAAGACTGTTTGTACGTTATTGGATACTGAGGAAGTTGCCGTATCAGAGGGATACGCGTATTCGGCGGATTATATAGGCCTTCAGATAATCGATGTTGAGCCGGTTGAATCGGCTTACATAGTCAATGCTATTGATACATCGGGGTATGCTCGTGGAATCGCAGTATCAGCAGGATACGCATACTTGGCGGATAAGGAAGGCCTTCAAATAATCGATGTGGAGCCGCCGGAATCCGCTTTTATCGTAAATACCATTGACACGCCGACGAATGCAAACGATGTTGCCGTGTCAGGGGGATATGCGTACGTAGTGTATAAACACGGCCTGATGATAATCAATGTGGAAGCGGCGGAATTAGCTTACATTGTCAATGCCGTTGAAACACCTGGGTATACGCGCGGTGTTACCGTATCAGGAGGCTACGCATATGTGGCGGATGGTCCTGCCGGTCTTCAGATTATCGATATCGAGCCGCCCGAATCGGCTTATATCCTGAGTAGCGTTGATACATCAGAGGACGCTAATGATGTTGCAGTATCAGGGGGATATGCGTATGTGGCTGATTGTAAGGGCGGCTTGCGGATAATCAAACTGTGGTGATGTGTTCATAGGGACTGGGAGTTACATATTCAGAAACCGTGGGACGGGAACTTCTTATTGTTTTCGGTACACCCCTGGACTGAAACGTCTTACAACACAAAACACCATGTATCGGGACGGGGTATCTCGTTACAACTAATAGCGGCGTAAGTTTAGAGTTTGATTGAGAATATACTCCCAAACAATCATAGAATACTTAGAACCCTATTCTTGTTGTCCTGAACGATTACATGGTAAAATGAGCATAATCAGGCAGGGCATAATTTAGCTTAGGAGGTTTGCGATGCGTTTTGCTACACCATCGACTTTTTTAGCTTGGGTGGCGTTTCTGTTTTGCATACTCATCGGATGTTCTTCAAACAATTCCCCTACAACTCCTGATCCATCCAACAACCTGAATCCGCTTGATGAAAGCCGCGACACCACCATCGCGCCGGGACATAATCTGCTCGGGGTGTTTTCATTGCAATTCGATCCGGCGTTGGAGAAATTCACTGTTACACCCAATCGGGAAGCAATGACCCATTACAATGTCACCCCGTTCCTGCTCCCGCCGAATTGTGATGACTGCTTCAAGATCGAGCTGACGGGGTTCTCTCCCGAGGACAATAAATTATCTGCGTTAGTCACCATCAAGAATCCGTTCCAATACACCGGCTTCGATGTCCGTGGCATCTTCATGCACGAGCAGCCGGGTTGGATAGTCAGCAATGACGGTTATACATCCCTGTTCGACGACGGCGGGGAGATAACCATAAATCCCTACCGGATAATTTCGGAAAATCCCCTCCCGAAATGGCTGCCGCCCGGTACGACGGGGAAAAAATCCTACGGCGTCAAATTCCCCCCCAATCCTGATTTCAACAACATCAATTACGCCGTGGTTGCGCATTGGCCTGGACATTGCGAGGATGTGCGTGATCTCAAGGTAAAATCCGACCCCGTGACACTCGACTATGACGGGGGAGATGTCTACGTCGAAGTCGGTATTTGGGATTACCAGGACAATGTCATCTACGTCAAAATCGATGCGACCGAAATCGGCGCGGGGGTAGAGTCGTTTGAGAAAGTGAGCTGCTATACCTGGAAGATCAATTTCCACGCCGACGGCGCATCCGGCGGCGCCGTTCCCGGCCCGCACAGGCTGCTGATTACGGCCCGTTCCGCCAATACGTCGGCATTGACTTACACGTATGCTGATGTGTTCCTTAATCCCCTCCCTGCACCCGAGGATGTTACACCGGAGTGGTTGAATTTCGGTACCGAGAAAATCACTTACAACAATAAGAGAATCGTCACCGCCCGTAGAAATTACGCCATCGATATCTTCGACGCGTCGGACGGCGAGAACCCCGCATGGGCGAGTTACCTGCAGATCCAATACGATGAACCCGAGGTCATTTACGATATAGCCATGGCCGGTGAGAGGGTGTATGCGGTTGACGAGTATAACGGTTTATATGTCGCGGATATCAGCAATATATACGAGCCTGAGTTGCTGGGAACAATCGCGATTTCAAGCCCGAATGGAGTAACGATCGGGAAAGGTTATGTTTTCGTGCATGATGGATATGGGGGGAACATATCCGTATTCGACACCACCCCGGCGGGGCTTCCGGAACTTGTGAGCACGTTCCATGCCGGAAGTGCCATCACATCAATTGTGTTCTACGGCGGGTATCTTTACTATGTCCTTGACGAAACAAAGCTCTTGGTCGCATCCATAGACAATGGGGGGAACCTGGAGTATGTCGGCATGCTTGACAATCAGGACATGGCTTTCGAGGGATTGACGGGTTATGGCAATCATCTTTTCTGCTGGAAGTCTGTTATAGGACCGGATCTATTCTACGCGATAGATATTTCCGATCCCGAAAACCCCGATTTGGCCTGCGCAATTAAGATCAATTTCCGTATAACCACCTTCTGTATTCAGGATGATTACGCCTATCTGGTGGAGGACCATGCTCATGTGCGTGTTGTTGATATTCATAATCCGGATAACATGCAGCAATCCTTAGGCGGCAATGTAGCCGATCATGTCAACAAAATTATCAGCGGGGAGGGAGTTATTTACACCGTGCAGGAAGAACCATCGGCGATTGCCGTATACAACCTGGACGATCCGGAAGACCCGGATTATGTGACGAGACTGGATAAAACAGCCGCCCCGAATTTCTTAGCTTTGACGGAAGATTATACATACGCACAGGATGATGCGGTATATATCAAGATCCTCAACACAACGCATCCTGAAAGCGCTGAAATTGTCCGGGTGCTTTATATCCCCGGCGGATTGCCCGGTTCAACTATGAGTATGGTTATTGACGGCGATGTAGGCTGCGTGCTGCGAGGTAAATACAATGACCCGTATGAATTCCGCACCATCGACCTTGAGGTCCCGGAGCAGGCGGAGATGGCGGCGCATGTCGAGGATGTCGCGTTGTGCGACCCGCAAGCCCTCGATGCCGCCGGTGGGTATGCGTATGTCGGCGGCAACAACGGCTGGGCAGTGGTTGACATCGATCCGGCATATGACGCGCACACCGTAGCATCCTTCACATTCCCCACCGGAATAAAAGCGGTCCGCTGCAATGATGAAATTCTGTATTTATTATCGTACAACCGGCTTATGGCAATTGATGTATCCGACCCATGGAATCTGCAGTTCCTCGGGATGCTCAACCTTCCGGACTGGGAGATTGTCGGTTTCGACGCAATAGAAGGCTGTGTTTACATCTCGGTCGATGCCCCAAGCCGGCTGTATGTCATCGACGCCACAGATCCGGAGAATATGGAAATTTCCGATTCCGCCGATTATCCGTTCACCGCCGGCCAGATTCACATCATGGGCGGATATCTCCATACGGCGAGTAAGAAAGAAGGCATCGGGGTTTTTAACATATTCCCACCCGGAACCATAGAACCGTACTCGAATATCTGGACCCTCCCATTTTTCTCGGCGGATTATGTCGCATGCCGGGATGGATATATCTATTTTTCATCACGCGGAGACTGGCAGGCAAAGGGTTTGCGCATATATAGATGGTGGTAATCTGTTTTGCGCGGAACATTGAGTATCGGGACGGGGTATCTCGTTACAACTAATAGCGGCGTAAAGTTTCGAAATTGATTAAAACTTGCAGGCACATCCATTGACATTATTATACGGTCATGGTAGTTTTCATGATTGTGCTGAGCACAATGCACTTTGTGTTACGGGCGGTTAGCTCAGGTGGTAGAGCAACGGACTTTTAATCCGTGGGCCACAGGTTCAAATCCTGTACCGCCTACTTTGACAACTGCGATCCTTCGAACATATTGTTCCATTTTCATAAGAAAACGGTCTGATATGTATCTAAGAGATTGTTGAAATATGCCCCCATAGTCTAGAGGCCTAGGACACTGCTCTTTCAAGGCGGCAACAGGGGTTCGAATCCCCTTGGGGGCACCAGATTGCAAGGATATCGGAGTTATCTGCTCCGGTTATCTGGATATTGTTATGGTGGCTGATTTGTGGTAGATTTATCAGCCCATTGAACATTGGGATAACAGCACGGGGGCGTGGTCTAGCGGTTCTAGGATGCCGGCCTGTCAAGCCGGAGGTCGCGGGTTCAAGTCCCGTCGCCCCCGCCACTTCTCTAA
>CBDVBS010000047.1:0-13580 GCA_965372275.1 uncultured bacterium
GAGACCTACGGTACCCAGTTCGCTTTTAAAAAGAGTTGATTTACAGAATTGGTCTCAGTTGTATCGGGACAAGGGTGTCCCGATACAACGCAAGCATCACGCCGAAATTATCAGGGTTTGGGATAACGGGATTGTTGAAAGAAATATCCTGAAGTTATTTATATCCGTGTGCCACCGTCCACACATTCCGTGTGCCACCGCTACTGACCGTCTTCGGGCATAGCGGTGTTCAACTTGTTCATCTCGGGTGTCACGCCCACGGCCGTCTTCGGCTTTGGGCGTGTCTTTGTAATGACCCACCTCGGTTATTCTGTATAGCACGCCCATTCTCGAAGACTCGAAGTGGGCGTGGCACCCGGAACCGTAAACACCACAATGATTTCGAGAGCAGGGACGGGCCTTTAGAAATGGAGAACGTAACTCCGAACAGCGCGTCAAACCTTCCGTTGTTTCGGGTCACCCTTGTCCCTACACAACTGAGCTCTGATCCTTCCCACGGTCAGCACTCGAAGACTCGTGCAGACCGTGCCACACGGATATCAAGGTTTCAATTAACTATGAACTTATTTATAAGGATGTTATTCCAATACGGTTCTCCCGCATCTAAAACTATGGGTACTTATTACTTGAATTCTGGAGGCACCTGCAATGAGGAAGTTCATTCCGGCCATTTTGGTAATCATCCTTTTCATCTTTGGATGTTCAGGCGGGGGTTCAGTTACCACCGCACCATCTCTCGAAAAGGAGAGCGCAAATCTTGCATCCCACACGCTCTGGGGCCTGTGGCAATTCACTGCCGATCCTGTTAAGGGCACATTGGACGTTGTCCAAATGAGGATGCCTGATATGCATCTCAACGCCCTTCCTTTTCTCGAACCACCCGCACTCGTAAACCTGACATTAGAGTCACTCGAATTCAACGGCAATATAATTGAAGCGGATATTGGATTACGGCATCCGTTCCTCGGCCTGGATGAATTCACCGGTTTCGATGTTTCCGGTATACTCATCACAAACGGCTCAGTTTCAGGTTTCTCGGACTCAGACCTTGTCATGGCGGGACCCGGTGACACTCGCCTGCTGAACCCGGACGGTTACACACGCTGGTGGAACCCGGCGGAATTCCCGCACGACGGCACGATGTTCGGCTACAAGGACGGGCTGTTAGGCACGCCGGACAGTTTCGCCGATTACAGCTCGACCCTCAACGCATATAAATTCTTCTGTGACGACATCGACGATCCGGGCGACGCCTTGAGTGACGTCGATATCGAATCCCGTTGCGTCTTCAGCGCCGGGATGCAGAATGTCCGGCACTACACAATTGAGCTCGGTAACGACGGGCTTATCTTCAATTATGCCATCGATGCATCATGGGTATTCCCGAATGGCGATCCCCCCTGGTATGTACCCGATGATTTTGCGGAAGAGGCCAACCGTCCAGAAGCTTGGAATATAAGCGTTACGGAAGTGAGTAACGCGCTCTGGAACGACGGTGTCGACAACGGGGGGAGCCTTAATCTGGAAATCGATTTATGGGACCATTACAATGCCGGACTCAATTCACTTTACGCCGAATCTCCGGGCAACTTCATCCCGGTTGGACCCCTGAGTCCGGTCGGCGGCGGCGTTGGATACAGCACATATGAAATAGACATCACATCAGCCACGCCCGTTGAAGGTTCGATAGATATTCTCCTCATCGCGGAATGCGAGGAAGCCGATTACCAGGGTTTGCTTACTGGTGAACAGGTCGCGGCATATTTCATCCACACCGCGCAGGTTGGCGGGCAGGGCGATATGCCGCCGGTTGCAGATGCCGAGATCGTCACAGCGGAACCGTGGTGCCCCAATGACTTAATTGAATTCGACGCATCCGCGTCATACGACCCCGATGGCGGCAGCATCGTCTTATACGAGTGGGACTTCGATGGGGACGGCTCCTACGGCGATGCATACGATTCCGGCACCGATGTGAACCCTACGAAGATATACACAAGTCCGGGGGTGTATGATGTTGATGTACGCGTCACCGATGATGAAAGCGATACCGACACCCTTGATGACCCGCTCGTACTCTCGGTCGGCGGGCCAACCTGGGTCGATGATGACGCGGTGGCGCCATATGACGGCACCTTCGACAATCCGTGGCCGACAATCCAGGACGGGATCAACAACCTGAACACCGATTGCCCCGGTTCCGGATGGGTACTGGTTAAGGCTGGAACGTACACCGAGAACATAACATTCATCTCTAATCTTACTGTAGAAGGATACTCCTCACCCGCCCCGCTGATTATCAGCCCTGATGGCTCCTCTGCAAACCTTGTCAATATGGGAAGCTATAGCAATACCACTATTAAACATTTCCAGATTAAACCGCGTACGAGTGGCTACGGAATATCCTCAAGCGGTCAGAACGTAACTGTCGATGACATCGAATTCCTCGACAATCCCGGAGGGCCAACCTGTTCGAGAGGCGTCTATGCTTCCAGTTACAGCGCTTCCGGCAATGTCGTCAACAACGTCAGGGTGGATGGCTACCATAAGAGCTCTGCAACCTTCATTTACGTTCGCGGGTACGATGCGACTATCACGAATTGCGTAATCCTCAACCTTACATTCACCGCGGCTTGTAACGCAAACGTTATCACGGCATACGGTTCCACCTCGGGCAACCCCGATTACTTAGTGGCGAAAAACGTGATAGGGCACATAACATTCTCACAGCCCTTCGCTTCAACACAGTGGGTATCAATAATGAACACCGAGTACTGCGGACAGGGAACAGTGAGAAACAACCTCATCTTCGATATTGACAACAACCTCGGGGACACCGGCTGGACGTGGGGAATTGATGCCTACCGATGTACGGATGCAACTTTTGAGCACAATACAATATCCGGCATAAGCGGTCCTGCCTGGATCTATGCGTTTGAAACGAGCGATTATAACACGGATCCATCGGGTGTCACTCACCATGACCATATCATCACCAACTTAACCGCGGGCATTATGAACTGGCGATGGGCATACCTCGGCAGGTGGGATAGTACTTTCACACTGCCGGTAGATTACTCTTGCGCCTACAACGTCGGCAATGCTTTCAGCACCTATGAGCAGGTTGTTGAAGGAGTCGGATTTACTTATCTCAACCCGCAATTCCTCAACGCCGCGGGTGATGATTACAGAGTTTCAACCGGTTCACCATGCAGCGGCACGGCCCACGACGGCACTGACATGGGCGCGTACGGCGGCACCGACCCGCTCACATGGCTGCCGAATTAGGACGAATTTGCAATTTATGAATGTAACCCACGAATCCCATTTCGTGGGTTAAAACCGAATAACAAAGGGGCAGGATTGATTCAGGGAGTACTGAGATGAAAAACCTGTTACCGATACTGGTCATTGCATTTATCGCAATCGCTTCCGGATGCTCGAATGCGGGGGACAACCCGATCATCGTTGATGGTTCTTCACCATCCCGGGTGACGGAATCCAACCACGCACCGTTGGGCTACTGGCAATTCACCGCCGATCCTGTTAAAGGCACACTGGATGTCGTTCAGCTCAGGATGAGCGATATGCATCTCAACGCACTCAGGTTCCTTGAACCGCCCCCGTTCCTCTATATCACCCTTGAGAACCTGCAATTCAACGGTAACATCATCGATGTCGATATCGGCCTCAGACATCCATTCGTGGGACTTGATAAATACACTGGCTTCGACACCCGTGGAATTCTCATCAGCATTGGTTCGGTCTCCGGTTTCACTGATCCGAATATCGTGATGGCAGGGTCGGGGGACACACGCCTGATGAATCCCGACGGCTATTCCCGCTGGTGGAACCCCGCCGAGTTCCCGCATGACGGCACGATGCAGGGCTATATTGACGGCCTGATGGGGAATCCCGATTCCTTAGCGAATTTTAGTTCCACCCTTAACGCCTATAAATTCTTCTGCGATGACATCAGCGAACCCGATGCACCTCTCAGTGATGTATCGGTATCATCGCGATGCATATTCACGGCAGGTGCCCAGAATCTCAGGCACTACACTATCGAAATAGGCGGAGACGGTTTCATATTCAACTATGCCGTCGATGCATCATGGAAAATGCCTGTCGGCAGTCCACCCTATGATGTTCCCGGTGATTTCCTTGAGACAGCGAATTGTCCCGAAGCGTGGAACGCCGTTGTTGTTGAGACCGAAAATACACTTTGGAATAATGGCGTAGATTGCGGCGGGAGCCTCAGTCTGTATGTCGAACTCTGGGATCACTACAATGCCTCCATGAATCATTTATACATCGAATCCCCCGGCAATTTCGACCCGGTCGGCCCGGTTGGCGCGACAGTTGTCAGCCCCTATACCGCCGGTTACGATGTCGAAATCCCATCGGCGACCCCGTCGGGAAGCTCCATTGATATCCTGATCACCGCCGAATCCGATTCAACCGGTTACCAGGGACTGCTTCCCGGCGAGCCGGTCTCGACATATTTCATCTACACCGCCGCCGTAGGTTCCGGCAGCCCGGATGAGCCTCCTGTCGCGGTTGCTGAAATCGTTAGCGAACCGCCGTTCGCTCCTGCTGACCCGGTTACATTCGACGCCACTGATTCCTACGATCCCGACGGAGGCGGTATTGTAAGTTATGAATGGGATTTTGACAATGATTCAATATACGGAGATTCATACGATTCCGGGACGGATGATATTCCCACGAAAATCTTCAATGACCCAGGCACATATTATGTGAATGTCCGTGTAACCGATGATGAGAGCGATACCGATGTGCTCGATGAAGCACTGATCGTTTACGTCAGTGAGCCCGGTGATTACATCTGGGTCGATGACGATGCGGTAGAACCATTCCTTGGGACTTTCGAAGCCCCCTTCCCGACAATCGAGATGGGCGTCGATGCCGCGAATGCCAACTATCCTGATTTCAGCCATATCATGGTGAAGGACGGAACTTATCCCGAAGAAGTCGTCGTAACAACGGGCAACCTCATAATGGAGGGTCATTCAACACCCGCACCATTAATCATGAGTCCCGATGATTCAACACAGGATCTCGTTTCAATCGGCACCAACGCGGACGATACGACCATCAAGCACTTCCGTCTGCAGCCACGAACCGATATGCGCGGTATTTACGCAAGTGGTTCAGACCAGGTGATTGATGATATCGAGTTTTTAAACAATCCGGCCGGTCCGACATGCTCCACTGCGGTCTATGTGGGAAGCTGGAGCGGAACGGGTAACAGGATAAACAACGTCAGGGTCAACGAGTATCACGCCTATGGTTACCCGTTCATCAATGCGAGCGGTGAGGATATCGTGGTCACGAACTGCGTGCTCCTGAATATCACGTTCGAAGTGCCTTCGAACCTGAATATCCTGCGCGTAAACGGCAACACCTCTTCCGTCCCGCATCCCGATATACTCATTGCCAAGAATGTTATCGGACATATCACTCATTCGGCGATGATCGATGACACCGAATGGTGCCGTGCAATGAGCCTGTCTTACGTAGAAGGCGCAACAATAAGGAACAATCTCATTTTCGACATCGTCAACAAACATACCGGGGGATGGACATGGGGAATAGATGTTTCAAATGCGGAAGACATCACCATCGAACATAACACTATCTCAAAACTTACGGGTCCTGCCTGGATATATGCGCTTGAAGTGGGCGACTGGAACACCGACCCGTCCGGAGTAACCCATCGGGACCACATCATAACCGACCTTGTCACCACCGGTACGATGCAGAGCTGGCGATGGGCATACCTTGGCAATTGGAACGACACTCCCCTGCTTGTTGATTATTCGTGTGCTTATAACGTGGGTAACGCCTTCTCCAGTTATGATGATGTTGCCGAGGGAACCGGGTTCATTACGAGCAACCCGCAATTTTTGAACGCGGCCCTCGATGACTATCGAGTAACTTCCGGCTCTCCTGCTTCGGGTACAGCCCACGACGCCACCGATATGGGTGCGTACGGCGGTTCAGACCCACTGACCTGGCTGCCGGATTAGTGGCAAAATTAATAACCATCCAATATTAATAACCCACGATTTATCCGTGGGTTACTTCTTCATCTCCCTCCTACTGGAGCGCCGGCTTCCAACCGGCATGATTCCAATATTAGTAACCCACGAATCCCATTTCGTGGGTTGCTTCTATTCAGGATGAAGCACAAAATCAACCCCGCGATTATGAACTTTCTTCTTCACTTCAACAACAACCGGTTCCGAAACATACGACCCCGCGAATGCCTGCAACGTCAACGCGTAACCCGCGGGTATCCCGGCGAATGCGTACGACCCATCATCCAACCCAATTATATCCGTGCTGTAGAAATAATCCGGTATCCCTTCAGGAAGCCCCGTAACATCTACCCTCGTCCCGTGGAACTCGTCAAGATGATCAATGAACTTCGATCCGTCCTCGAACGAAATCCTCCCGCTGATCGCGCCAAAACCCGTCGGCGATTTCTGCAGGTAGGCATACACCTTGTAATCATGCGCCACTTCCCAGTGGAAATTAACAGGATCGAAACAATATGGGCTGTCGAATCCGCCGATCACCTCGTCGACCATCTGGTAGTAGTACGGCGTGCGATGCCAGATGATATCATCACCCGGAACATCGGGATCGAGGTCTCCCAACTGGTAAAACACGGCGCACATCTTGCTCAGCACATCGACGTCAGTGGATGGAATATCCGCGATGACACGCTCCACTTCCTTCTTGTGAAGCCACCTGCCGCGTGTTATTTCCACTTCATCGCTTGTGCCGAAACTCGTGTGATGCGCGAAACACCAGGCATCGATATTCGCCAAATATGTCATCGCGCAAGGCTGCACCACAGGCAGTGTATCGCCGTGCCAATCCATCCACACTCCCTGGAAACCGACAATCGGCTGAAACGGCGTCGAGACCGTATCGGCAAGTTCGTGATAGATGCCTAATGTGCTCTTCAAAAAATCCTCGGCCGATGGAACGTGCATGTATTGCGCGTTGGGATCGAGTTCCAGCCACCAGTCGGCGTCCCATGTGTAGGATGTCGGGAATGCCGCGGTTAGAAAGAAGTCCCCCTGCTTAAGATGGTTGAGCGCATCGTAATCATAATCGAGTTCCTTCGGCATCAGCGCATCGTTGTACGGAACGATATATAGCCCCTCGAATTCGGGGTAATACTTAAGCCGCGCGATGAAGTCACCGTAGGAATCCATGAACTCCCGCCGGTACCACATCGGCAACGGTGCGAGCCGCGTTTCGAAGTCAAGACATATCCCTTCGACATAATCCTGGAATTCGAACTTCCGGTTCAGTGCAAGAAGTGATTTTTCCATTTCACCGAAGAACCTTCGCCAGTCACCATCGAACAGTCCGCCGCAGACATCGGGCTCACCCGGACCGAATCCCAACAGGCCAAGATTCAGCATCACCGGCAGATCGGGTGTGACAGTCTTGAAATCCCTGAGGAACCAGAAGAATTCCTCCTCGTAGAAGATACTGCCGTCGTACAATGCATGCCCCATGTTCGCGATAAGCCAGTCGCTTCCGAATTTATTCTTGCACTGGTTATATATTGCCATGTAAGAAGCGGGTACTATCCCGGTGTCGGGATTGTAGAATGTCCACGCGTAAATCCCCCTGCCGAATATCATCGGCAGCAACCCCGGTTCCCAATCAGTGTATTGATAAATCCTGTGTGGCGAACCTTCACTCGATGCGGAGACTATCAGCTCGGTAGGAGGATTCTCAGGGAACCACAGGGTTGATGCGGATGTCACTTCCTCATTGATCCGGTTCAGCTTCACATTCCAATCAGTATCATCGGGACGTGACACGCATACTTCATCCACATTTCCCTGCCAGTCGAGGGCATCGACATACAGCGTCCGATCCCGCTGTGTGATGTTCGTCAATTCATACGGCTCTTCTGCATTCCCTCCGATACAGGCATCGAAATAAATATCGAGTTTCATCAAGGATGCCTGCGAGTCATATTCAATTGCAATTTCCCGCGAAGCACCCTCGGTATGTTGAAGCGATCGCTTCATGCAATCCTTCGCGAACGCATAGAATGGATTGATCGGGCTTCCATCAGCGGGCTCGTAATCCGTGTATGCATCCGGATAGACCGGCTGAACATGTGGGTCTGAATAGATAATCATGCGCGGGTCGTAAATCGGTACGGGCAACGGATTGGTGAATTCAATTTTCAGGGTGAGAACCTCTTCCCATTTATCGAAATCGATTATCTCAACCTCAATGAAATCAGTGCCGCCGCTGACCCAGTCAAGTTCGGTTCCGATGTGAGCGGATGAATATCGTTTAGACACAATTTCAAGCCCCCACGTTTCCGGATCAAATGAGACTGTCATCCTTGCACCGATATGCTGTACCGATTTGATTTCGGTTTCATGAACAGGAGTTGCGGGTTTGCATTCCGGCGACGTCACGCCCGAGCATCCGGTAGAAATGCTGAATGCAACCACAATCACCAGTATGTAACCGAACCCGCGCATTAAGCTATATTATACATCCTATGCACTCACAATATTATTTACCCCATCCGGGTGGCACTGTTTGGCGAGTCTTCGAGCCTAACAGTGGTTTTTAGCAAGGATGCCACGAATAATCCACGGTCAGCCCTCGAAGATTCGGGCAGACCGTGCCACCCATCGCATATAATTCATGAACGCGAGGTAATTTCCGTGTGCATTAGGTGTATAGCCTTGCCAACTCCGGGTGGCACCCTTCTGTCTTCAGAAGGGTGGTCAATTATCGTAAAAAGGGCGCTAACCGCATAAATCCCCATATCTCATGATATCCGCATATGTTGGATAAGTGAAATTTGAATGGTACAATAAATAGGAATCCCCCACGGAGCGCCAAGAATGTATAAATTAAAGGTTATATTATTGCTTCTTATTTCTGTTCTATCAGCATCCTGCTCTCAATCGGATATTCTCGCGCCATCGAATGATGATGGACAGGAATATCAAAATTACACCGATGCCGATGGCTCGCAACGCCTGCTCTGGGGTTTTTGGGAATTCAGGGGCGACCTTCGTTCCGGCGAGTTGGAAATCATCCCAATCAGGCAAGCCGAGATTCATCTGAATGCGCTCGTTTTCCTTGAGGCTCCGCCAACCGTACTGATCAAGCTTGATGGCCCTCCGGTTGTGAGCGGTGATGAGATCGATATCGACATAGCAATCACACACACATTCAGCCTTAATCCCACCTTCACCGGGTTTGATGTCAAGGGGATAATTATTACGCCTGCTAATGACGGCCGCTATCCAGGCCCGTTCGTGGTAATGGCTGATGACGAAGTAACACACTTAGCCAATCCTGACGGCTATACCCTCTGGTGGGGACCCTACCTCTTCCCTCCCAATGACGACTGGCCAAACCAGGGTTATATCGACGGTTTAATGGGGCAGCCTGATGATCTTGTGAACTACGGCTCGAATGTGAATGCCTACAAGTATTTCTGTAACGACCTTGGAGCAAATGATGATGTCTCCCTCATCAATCCCGACCACAGGGGCGTTTTCAGCATTGGGAAAACAAACGTGAGGCATTACAAGATAAAAGTTGTCGATGATACTTTCGTTTTCAACTACGCCGTTGATGCGAGCTGGGCCTGGCCCGACATCATCCCGCCGCCAAATGTTTACAACGATTTCCCGCTCCACGCAAACCAGCCGGAAGCATACCGGGCGGAGATAACCGAAATCAAGAATACGCTTTATTACGATGGATGGTTCGGTGGAGGAGATCTGATCCTCGATGTCAAGGTGTTCACATGGAGAGACCCATCAACCACGGGTTACGTCTTCATGGAATCACCCGAAGTGTTTACGCAGGTATTCTCCAAGGAACCGGTGGAGACGGGAGACGGCTGGGCGCGTTACAGACTGAGCGCAACATCGTGCACATGCCGCCAGACCGGCCCCCTGTTTGTGTTGATCGGCGTGCAGACAACCCTGGTTAAAATTGATATGGGATACCGCAGTGGGTTCTTAACTTCATATTTTCCTTTCCGCACGTCCGTCGGGAGTACACCGTCATCTGATGGCCCGGTGGGCACTCCGAGAGGTATCAGTCCCGTTGAAGAGTGGCAGGATATTCCAATCCCGCCTGCGTTCTATCAGTCGTCGTTCATTCGAGGTTCGACAATTGCCGTTAAGGGAAACCGCATTGTAGTTCCCATCCATCTCAACGGGGGGCTGCCGGCCGGACCGCGTCTTGCCTACGCTCAGAGTTTCGACGGCGGACAGACTTTTGAGGTCACCAGGGTATCCACAAAAGATGATCCACACATAGGCGGGGGAGTGGGATATAAAGGTTACCACGTGGCAATAGACTCCGAGGACGGAATACATTACTTGTATAACGCGAGTTCACCAGCCATTGAAATCCTCAACTACTCATATACTCCTGCGGGCGGAACTCCCAATAACCTTGTTTTCCCTTTGGGAACGGTACCCGATCAATCGAACGAGAGATTGGCATTCCTGTTTGTAGATAGTGAAAATCGCGTACATATCATCTACGTTGGTGACGGCCCTGAACCGGATACTTTTCCGTACCGGCTGTACGAGATAACTTCTGATGATTATCTGAATTTCACCGATCCGGTTGAGTGCATGGTGTTTCCCACATATTATTGGGGCTCCCCGGGATTCATGAATGGGCACCTTTATCAGGCAGAAGTAAAAATGGCTGAAGATGGTGAGATATTCTTAGCTTTCAGGGGAAATGCTGAAATCGGAGATGGTCACGACATATATTTCAGCTACGGTTTCCCCGGAAGTATGTCCGAATGCGGTCCGATAAGTGGATTTATTCCTGACGCTGAGTATCGTTTTGAACTGGACATCACCGTTTCAGATAAAGATGCATTCGTTGGATGGAGAAACGACAGCAGTTCCGATCAAGGTGGCGGTTATGATTACCCACATGCCCAAATATGTTTCATACCCTATGGATCCATTGATACAGAATTAACAGATATGGTCTATCCAAGCTCCAGCACATTAGAGGATTTCTGCCCAAACACGTGGGATATCCCGGTCATCAGGCAACTTGCTAATCTTAATGGGATGGATAGTGGGATTTCCGAGAAGTACGCTTACTGCTTCAAATTCAGTATTTTTTCACCTGACGGTGACATTCTTGGTAATCTGATTACCAATGCGCCGTCTTGGGCACCTGGAAGCGTAATATCTGAAAACGGAATCGTTACAGTTACAAATGGCTACAATTATCCCGGGCTTACTGATAGAGTTCAATTTGAATATTCACCAATCGATTATTATTAAAAGTAGCTTCCTCTATCAATTACTCGAGTTATTGGCACGAAAAATCCTTGTTTCCACTATTGAAAGGAATCACTAATTGATCACAGGCGCCAAAAAAGTCGGTGATATGAAGTCGCTTATCTGGCACTCCATCAAGCCCCCGAGGTTGGTCATCCTCCTGACCCTGTGGAAGTGCTCATCCTGAATATCATCATGGTACACATAATCCACAAGGAAAAGATCACTGCTGTTGTATTCGTGCGATACGAAAACAAGACCCGAACGAAGACCACTGTGGCCGAAATAATACTGTAACAGGAATGGCAGACTGGAAAGTCCGCCCCACACGATAAAAGATGAACAGAGCAATACAGACCGGGCTGCAGGAATCCTGATGAATCAATCCATATTTCGTGGTATAAATTAAACATCCACATCAGGGGAGCTATGGTATGAGCAAGATAACCGACCTCATCAATCGCATGGTTGAAATCGATGCAAGCGACCTGCATCTGCAAGTCGGGGAAAAACCTTTCTTCCGCATAAACGGCCTGCTCGTACGTGATGATCATATCCCGGCCATTTCCAAACAGGAAATTATCAAGTTTGCCAATGAAGAACTCGGCCCCGACCAGGGGAAGAAATTCGAGGAAAAGGGCCACCTCGATTTCGGGCATCAGATCGGTGACGGCCCGAGGGTGAGAGGGACACTCTACCGCCAGCGCGGGCTTCCCGGTGCGAGTTTCAGGCTGATCCCGAATACAATTCCCACCATTGATGAGCTGCATCTTCCTGATGTCATCAAGCGAATCACCTTGCTGCAGCGCGGGTTGGTGCTCAGATGCGGTCCGACCGGATGTGGTAAGACAACCACGATCGCGGCGATGATCGAACATATCAATGCGACCAAGAGCTGCCATATCGTCTCAATAGAAGACCCCATCGAGTTCAACTTCGCAAACAAACTCAGCCTGATCCAGCAAAGGCAGATCGGTTATGACACCGAAAACTTCGCGATGGGATTGAGGGAGGCTTTGCGGCAGGACCCGGATGTCATCCTCGTAGGTGAAATGCGAGACCTCGAAACGATCTCAATGGCACTGCTGGCAGCGGAAACCGGGCACCTCGTGTTGAGCACGCTTCACACATCCGGCGCCGCGAATACGATCAACCGTATCATCGAAGCATTCCCCATCGGTCAGCAACAGGAAGTGCGCACTCAAATCGCGATGACACTCCAGGCCGTCGTCAGCCAGATACTGCTGCTTCGGCGAGACCGAACCGGGCGGGTTCCGGCGGTCGAGGTGATGATCATCGACAATGCCATACGCAACCTCATCCGCGAGAACAAGGTGCACCAGATCGACACCGCGCTTACAGCCGGAAAGATGAAGGGCAATATATCACTGGATTTGAGCCTGAAGAAATTGATCGAGGATGAGATCATCGACCCGTCAGTCGGCATCGAATTCTCCCGCGACCCCGGCAACCTGACCGAGATGTTCAGTTAATTACAAGGGAGTATAATTGCTATTCGCAGTCTCCCATGTAGCCCGGCATCGCGACCCCAAAATCCAACGACTACCCATACACTTGCGGAGCGTTGCCGGGAATAGATTCTTATTCATACTCGGCTCCCTGCATCACAACACCCGCACCGTCACACCGATCTTCCGGATAGATACATTTCCCGGCATCAGAATGCCGGGCTACATTACTGCGGATATTTTTGGAATCGTAGATTTATTTCCCGGCATCAGAATGCCGGGTTACATTACTCATAACAGCGGATCGAATTCCGTGTAATTCGGTTTTCCTCTTATCACACCAAGGATGTAGCTAGGTGCGTTTGTAGCATCAAACATCAATACCCGGGTTTCGTTCAATTCGATATATTCATCCCTCTTATGTTTCCACCTGTACTGGAAAGACATGCATCTCTGCCCACTCCCGGTGCTGCTCATAAAACCATCCGTAAAACGCTCATAGTGAATCAAATCGTCCGCATGAACACGTTCGCGGATACCCACCAAGCCCATTTCCAAAAGCTCATCCTGGCTGAAGCCGAGCAGGCGTTTGGGAAATCCCTTGAAGAACTCGTATGAACCGGAAGTAAGGTTGTACTTGTAAAAGACATCGGAACAGGCTTCCAACGCGGCTTTGAAGGTTAGTTCATTCTCGCAAAAAACCTTTTCCATCCCATGTTTTCTTGATTTCTCTTTCTCGAGATCACCCTTG
>CBDVBS010000048.1:0-13557 GCA_965372275.1 uncultured bacterium
GATCTCGGCACATTTCTTCGCAAAAAATCGCTCAACTTAGGTTAGATTAAAATTGCGCCGCCACGGCTTTCAGGGCCATAAACCTGTGTCTGTACCGCGTTCTTACCGTCGAGGATCGCGGCATAGGCCAATATCATCCCGGCCGTTACTAAACCCTGACCTCCTGATCCCGACAACCTTACTTCATATCTCTTGAGCTTTTCCATGTTAATTCTGTTGGCCCTTGACTCTCTCTACCATTTTATCGTACTCTTCGATGTACTCCGGCTTGTCTTCCTGGTGAAGCAGGCCGATGGTGACTTTACCCTCGGGAACCGCCTCACAGGCATCCAATTTCTTGATGTTGATAGCGATATCTCTATACCAGTTGAACATATCGACCGCGGTTCCCATCTTGTTGAATTTACCGAAATACGTGGGGCAGGCTGAAAGGATTTCGATGAATGAAAATCCCTTGTGCTCGACTCCGCCCTGGAGAAGCTTCGGCAGCATTTCGACGTGATAAACAGTAGAACGTGCAACATAACTGGCACCGGCGGCTAAGGCCAGCTCGCTGAGGTCGAAACTGTGTTCAATGTTGCCGTACGGGGCCGAACTTGCTATTTTGCCGTAACCTGTCGCGGGGCTCATCTGGCCGGATGTCATGCCGTATATCTGGTTGTTGATGAGAATACATGTTATATCAATATTCCTGCGGCATGCGTGGATGAAATGGTTTCCACCGATTGCGGATGCGTCTCCATCACCGGTAACAACCAGCGTGTGGAAATCGGGCCTTCCGAATTTCACGCCGGTGGCAAACGGCAGCGCCCTGCCGTGAGTGGTGTGGAGTGTATTTACATTTACATAAAACGGAAGGCGGGAAGAACATCCGATACCGCTGACGAGTACGATCTCGTCAGGGTCCCAATCGAGTGCCGTAAATGCCCTCATGATGGCCATCATAACAATACCGTTACCGCATCCGGCACACCAGATGTGAGGCATCACCTTGGGATCATAGTATCTATCAACAGCCTTTACGGTAAATGGCATAGTAATCAATCCCGTCAAATAATATGTTTGGTCATCTCCATCTCGGGCTTGTTGAATACATCAACAAGCTTCTCATAAACCGCCTGGGGTTGAAGGAGATCGCCGGTGGCATTGCCGAAATGGTGTACCGGGCAGTGCTTGGACGTCGTACGCTCTACCTCGCGAACCATCTGTCCGATGTTCATCTCCACCACGAGACATGCCCGCTTCCCTTTACTTATCTCATTCAGCCGCTGATGAGGGAACGGCCAGACAGTGATCGGCCTGAACAAACCGGCCTTGATCCCGTTTTCCCTTGCCTTATTAACCGCCGAAAGCGCGGATCGGGATGAGATACCGTATGAAATGACGAGCATTTCGCAATCATCCAGGTAATGTTCTTCGTTCTTGAGAATCTCATCGAGACGCGATTCAAGCTTTGAATAGAACCGCCTTATCAGCTCGTCGCTCAGCTTGGATGAGAAGTTGGACATACCGGAGTCTTCATGAATAAGCCCGGTGATGGTGAAACGATATCCCTCACCGAAGTCGGCGACGTCCGGCACGAGGTCATCAGTGGGATCGAAAGGCTTGTAATCCGTCATCCCGGCCTTGGGATGGATACGCTCAATTATCTCAATTTCATCCTTCTTCGGGATGTAAACCTTCTCGCGCATATGTGCTAAGCAAGCGTCGGGGAGCAGAATCACAGGATTGCGGAACTTCTCAGCAAGGTTCACCGCGCGAATTGTCTCATTAAAAGCTTCCTCCACTGTGCCGGGTGCAATGGCGATTATGGCATGATCGCCGTGGCAACCCCAGCGCGCCTGGAGCATATCGCCCTGGCTCGTCTTGGTCGGAGCGCCGGTTGAGGGACCCATTCTCTGGTCGTTAATAATCGTTACAGGGACTTCCGCCATGCAGGCATAACCGATGTTTTCGAGCTTCAGGCTGATGCCCGGCCCGGATGACGCGGTGAGTGATTTCATGCCCGCTAAGGAGGCACCGATGGTAGCCGCCATTGCCGCGATCTCGTCTTCCATCTGAATGAACTTACCGCCCCAGAGCGGCATTTCACGAGCGAAGCCTTCAAGGATTTCCGTGGACGGCGTGATGGGGTAACCGGCGAAGAAATTTACTCCGGCCATAAGGGCGCCATAAACCATAGCGTCATTGCCCTGCATTAAAACTGTTTGTCCTTCAAGCGACCTTATCATTTATGCCATCCAAATATTTTCATCGGGAGGTAATATTACACAATGTTTTCATCTTTTTCATCGGTGGTATCATCTTTTTTCTGTCCATTATTCGAAGTATCTTCTTCAATCCAGATGGCGAAATCGGGACAGATCCAGACGCATTTCATGCAACCGATGCAGTCTTCCGGACGTATGAACTGTGCGCGTCCGAGGATGTCCGGTTCAATAACATTCTTCGGGCAATATTCATAACAAAGCCCGCATCCTTTACACAATTCGTGGTTGTGATTTATGACGAACTTCTTCTTCTTCTTCTTTGTTTCTTGTGCCATTGGACCTATTTTAATCCAGATTATCAAAGATTCAACCCCGGAAGGCCGGGGTCTTCTATTTGAGAATAAAATCACATACTTGCGAGGAATTATGACCGATAAAAAATCTAATAGCAACTTCTAAAAGGATATATCAGTTGAATAATTGTCCGGCTGTCAAGAATCTTTCACGAATTTAACGGCATTCCTGAATAAAGCAACGCCATCGCCTTCGGGTTTCAATCCTTCACGCGGCCATCTTGGATGGTTCGTGCAGTCGAGATATCTCTCTGGGTGCGGCATCATACCAAGGATGAGACCTGTTGAATCTGTTATGCCGGCTATGTCGTTCATCGATCCGTTCGGGTTTTCAGGGAAGTGCCCGTTCACCGTAATGCCATTATTATCAACATAGCGGAATACCACACGATTCCCTATTTCCAGGTTTCTGATTTCAGGATCATCAGCGACGAATTTCCCTTCCATATGGGCTATAGGAAGATATATCGGCTCGGTCATACCGTCAGTGAAAATGCAATTCGTTTGACCTGGTTTCAGCACAACCCATCGATCTTCAAACTTGTAGGTGTCGTTGAAAAACAAAGTTGCCGGTCCGGTATCGGGTCCGGGAAGAAGCCCGGTTTTCACAAGCACCTGGAAGCCGTTGCATATGCCGATGATAGGGACACCGCGTCCCAATGCGGTTTTGAGGTCATCCATCAGGTGGGTGGATATCTTGGCCGCAAGCACCTTCGCGGCTGAAATGTCATCACCGTATGAGAACCCGCCGGGAAGGGCGATTATATTGTAGTCGGAAATCACCTTGTCCCCGGATAAGATTTCATTTATGTGAATTAATTCCCAATCTGCACCCGCAACCTCGAATGCCCGGCATGTTTCCAGGTCGCAATTCGTTCCCGCAACTTTCAGCACCAATGCCTTGGGTTTCATTACAGTTGTCCTCCTAAACCATCGATAAATGCATCGCGTAACTCAGAAACCGGTATTTTGAGAAGTGTACCGCTCGTCCCGACAACCTCAAAATCCCCGCCCGTGCAGGTGAATACACCGACTCTTCCGAATGGGAACCCGGCCAGAAGCGATTCGAATTTGATTCTCTTATCTTCCGGGACTTCTACTAATATGCGCCCGGGGGATTCGTTGAACAGCAGAAGGTCGTCACGTTTTATCCATACGCGGCCAGGTACATCCGAGAGCAGAAGTGATAACCCGATATCACCCGCGAATGCCATTTCCGCTGCAGCCACACCTAATCCGCCGTCAGAGAGATCATGGGCGGACAGGATAATGCCGTCAGTAATTGCTTTGTGAATCTGCTCATAATATTTCCGCGCGCCCGTCAACAGCAGGATCGGAACTTGCCCGCCCCGGATACCCTTCATCTTGTAATAGAGCGATCCGCCCCAACCCGATTGAGATTCGCCTATAAGGTAGAGGAAACTGCCTTCCTTCTTGGCATCCATGGTGATGCATCGCCTGACATCGGGAATCACGCATACAGCGGTGATAAGGAGGGTGGGGGGGATACGGATAGTTTCATCCCCTACCTTGAATTCATTGTTCAGCGAATCCTTCCCGCTTACGAAAGGCGTATCAAATGCCATCGCCGCGTCATAGCATCCTTCACAGGCTAAGACTAATTCACCGAGACGTTCCAGATCGGTGACCCGTCCCCATGAGAAATTGTCCAGTATCGCAATTTCGTCGAACCCGCCGCCGGTGCATATGATATTGCGCACCGCTTCATCAACAACCTGCAACGCCATCTGGTAGGGGTCAAGTTCGCCGAGACGTACATTGATTCCGTTCGAGATGATTATCCCCTTATGCGAATCAAGCCTTGGACGCAGCACCGCCGCATCGGAAGGACCGTTGTTGAATACTCCGACAAGCGGTTTCACGGCACTCCCGCCCTGGACTTCATGATCGTACTGCCTGATGATCCATTCCTTCGAAGCCACGTCGGGATCCTTCAGTACTGCGATCAATTCCGCCGCGAGATCATCCGGCTCGGGGGGAGGGTCGCCGGGAAGCTCCGGTTTCGTCCAGCTTGCATTGAGATGTTTTTTCGGAATTCCATCGTGAAGGAATTCCATGGCGAGTTCGCATACGATATTTCCTTCATAAGAGAGGGTCAGTATCTTGTCGTCGGTGAATTCGCCGATATCAGTGGCCTCGACATCGTGCTTCCTGCATACAGCTTCAAACGCGTCGGCATTTGCGGGTGGTACCGCGAACACCATACGCTCCTGCGCTTCGCTGATCCATATCTCCCAGTAACTGAGACCTTCATACTTGAGCGGAATTTTCTCTATGTATGCTTTCGCGCCGATAAGTTCGCCCATTTCTCCGACCGCCGAGGATGTTCCTCCCGCCCCGCAATCGGTTACCGCGCTGTAAAGGCGGGCGTCGCGTGCTTCGAGCAATGCATCGAGGACTTTCTTTTCTTCAATGGGATTACCGATCTGCACGGCGCTGGATGATACAACTTCACTTTCCTCGGTTAGTTCAACGGATGAGAATGTAGCGCCGTGAATGCCGTCACGGCCGGTACGTCCCCCGATAAGATATATCTTGTCGCCGGGATTCGCTTCCTTTTCCGCCATCCCTTTCGGTATCAGGCCGATCGATCCGCAATAGACGAGTGGATTGCCGAGATAGGAATCATGAAAATGCACGGCCCCGTTGACGGTCGGTATGCCCATACGGTTGCCGTAATCCCGAACACCGGACACAACCCCCTTCAGAAGCCGCTTGGGATGCAGGACGCCAGGGGGTAGCTCATCCCGTGGATAATCCGGGCGCGCGAAACAGAATACATCGGTATTTGCAATCGGTTTCGCGCCGAGTCCGCATCCGAGTGTGTCGCGTATGACACCCCCGATACCGGTACCGGCGCCGCCGTACGGTTCGATCGCGGAAGGGTGATTGTGTGTCTCGACCTTGAGCGTTATATCATATTCATCATCGAAGCTGATGATACCCGCATTGTCCTTGAATACACTCACGCACCAGGATTTGTTGAGTTCGTGCGTGGCCCGGGCGATTGTCTCATTGAGGAGGTTATCGTAATGCTTGTCGCCGAAATCGTACGCTGCCCTGAATGTCTTATGATTGCAGTGTTCACTCCATGTCTGGGCAATTGTTTCAAGCTCGCAGTCGGTGGGGGGACGTCCGAGGGAACGGAAGTGATCACGTATCGCGTGCATCTCACGAAGATCGAATGAGAGCACCATCCTGTTGCTCATCTCCACCAGCTCATCATCACTGAGATTTTCGAGGTCGATGGTGTGAAGCTTGAATGTGTACGGTTTCGATTTAAAAAATGGGTTCTCCCCCTCGATCCGAATATGCTGTACCACCTTGTTGTAAAGGAATTTGCCGGCATATTCCTCAAGCTCTCCGGAGTCGGCATTGCCGTAGAATATGAATTTCTTTCCGGTCTTTACACCGTTTACGTTACGAATGTCGAGATCCTTCACACCTTCCATGGCGGACTGCTCGACCGGATCCATTACACCTGGGTTATATCCAACCGCGATTACAACCGCTCTATCCTCCAAAAGAACCGGGGAATCGATGGAGTAATCCTCCAGCACGCCATCGGCGAGGAATTTTCCGGCGAATTTGTCCAGATCATCATCGGAAACATTGCCTTCGGTGAAATAGAGAGTCACGACTCTCACAGATTCGAGTCCGGTGATCCCGTACTCCGATGCTTCCCTTAGGATCCCCCGTCCGACGAGATCGGGATATTTATCCTTCAATGCTATCTCAATTGCATGGAGCATGATGTCCCTCCGGCTAAGAATACATGACCTTTTTACCAAGGTCTTATTGCCCTGGCAACCGATATATTGACCCGTTTCCCATTATAAGGCAAATTAATAATAATGATTAGTAATATAAATTTGACTTATTATTGAGATGCAGGTATTCTCAGCCCGTGGAGGTGTGAAATGAATCTTGAAGCCCTGCGTGGATTCCTCGCTGTATGTCGCCACGGTTCATTCACCGAAGCCGCAAACTCCCTGTTTCTCACGCAGCCCGCTGTAAGCCAGCAGGTCAAGGCCCTTGAGGATGAACTCGGCACGAAACTTATCACGAAGCACGGCAAGAAAATCAGGCTGACACCTGCGGGTGAAGAGGTAAGGTCGAGCGCAGAGGATGTCTTTGCCAGGCTCGATCGCATGGGCGAAGTTGTGGATGACATAAGGGGGCTTCGGCGGGGAAGGATATCGGTCGCGGCGGGGGATACGGTGGTTATGTATCTCTTCCCGAAATGGCTGAAGAAATTCCACGCCTCATTCCCCGGAATTGAATTGTATCTGAAAGGGCGCATGTCGACAGGGGTTGAAGACCTCGTGGTGCGGGGTGAATGTGACCTCGGGCTGATAACAATGCCCCCGGCATCCCCGGAGATCGTCGGCGAAGTTTTCCGCAGCGAGGAATTGTGTCTGATAATTCCGCCGGGTGACCCGTTGGCGGAAAAAAGGCGTATCAATCTTAAGGCGGTTGCGAAACGTCCGAGGATCGCCCTTGGCAAGGGCAGCGTGACACGCCGTCTTATCGAACAGGCATTCGCGTCACGGGACCTTGACTGGCAGCCGATAATGGAACTCAGCGGGTTCGAGATCATCAAGCGTTACGTGGCCGCAGGATTAGGCGCGGCAATCATCCCTCGAATGGCCCTGAAGAAGGATGAAGGCTATATCATAAAAACCCTACCGAAGAGCTTCCCGAAACAGGAACTCGGCATCGTTCACCGCAAGGGGCAGTATATCGGCAAACCGCTCCAAGTCCTTATTGAAAGCATTAAGAAAGGGTAGGGGGAATCGAGAAGGGTTGGAAATTAACGTAATTTGTATAAATTTCATGGATATTCTTGTATAAAAGCTATATAATGCGCTTCATTAGTAAATATTTAAATCATACTATCCATTCGGGTATGGAGGATCTAATGAGAAAGTATCTTGTGATTACACTGTTGATTGGATTTTTGCTGTTTGCAATGACGAGTTGTGGAGGCGCTGTCGGACCGAAATCCGCTGTTGATGCTTTTATGACTGCCGCAAAGGCTGGTGATTCCGCGAAGATGACTTCGCTCTGCACCGGCGATATCGCTAAGATATGGAAGCTGTTTGAAGATATCAGGAATACAGGTATGCCCGGCGGCGAAGAGATGGATATCAGCGTCGAACTGAAAGACGTCAAGGAATTCAAGATTGAAGAGAAAGAAGTGACGGGCGACACTGGCAAGGTGGATGTCACTTACGACGAGAATATGTGGACATTTGTATGTACACTAATCGACGGTAAGTGGCTTATCAGCGATATAGTGATCGATGGTGATAGCTTCGCTTCCATGGTTTCGGACATGGAAGACGCGTTAGAGATGATGAAAAATATGCCGGAAATGCCGGATATGCCGGAAATGCCGGGTATGATGGAACCTGAAGTGGATGAGGACGGCGAATAATAGGGTAGAGGCGAGTTCTCAGTAGATCAAGAAGTAGATCAAACAACCCGGCGCATAGCCGGGTTTTATATTGTCCATATCACTCGCACTTGTATTTTTATAAAGCTGGATGGCACGGTCTGGTCGAGTCTTCGAGACCTGACCGTGGTCTTGAAGAGCGTTCCTTAATCCACGGTCAGCCTCGCGGACTCGGCAGACCGTGCCATCAAGACAAGTTTATGATGTTCCGGCACACCCTGTGCCAAAACTGCGGACTTAGCATAATTGTATCGGGACAGGGTGTCCCGATACATCAAAGCTGGCGTAACTATTACAAGTAGATACATTCCCTCGCGGCTTTAGCGTAAGCCCGCAGGTTTTCAACCGGGCAGTCGAAGAAATGATCGCTGGGGTTGAGAATATATCTCCCGCCTTCACCTGCATCTTCAAAGCAGCGTCTTACCATCCGTGTGGTTTCTTCGGGTGTTGACCTCTCAAATCCGTTGAACTGATCGAATCCACCTATAAGGCATACTTTATCGCCAATTCTGTGCTTAACCTCGGCTAAGTTAACATCTCCTCCCATCGAAGGCGGAGTCAGTGTTTCCACCGCTGTAGAACCAACATCAACCAGTAATTCAAGCAGGGGCATCATGCCTCCACATGTGTGATAGACGGTTCTTAGACCAAGCTCATCGCGGCAGAATGAATGGATGCGACGCTCTCGTGGAAGTATGAACTTCTCGAAAATTGCGGGTGAGATCACGGTTGATGAATTGTGTCCTCCACCGGTTTCCATGAGGTCCATCTTCGTGCCCCGCATCGTTCCTAAGAATTCGAGGTCGTTATCAGCCGATGCATCAAGCGCACCATCAACCCATTGAGGGTCGTCATAGCACGCATATATCATCACCTCGGTGCCGTACAGATCACACAACCGATGCCATGGACCGATACGGCATCCGCGCAGAATCCCTTTATCACCAAGCCTATCGAGGATGTTTCTTTCAGCTTCAAGGTCATACTTCTCTGCTGGTGAGTTTTTGAGTAGTTTGAAGATATCTTCGTTCTGTTTACACAAAAATTCAACTATCCATGGGGAACGATATTTATCACGCTCCACGGTCTGCGTCAGTTCGCGATCGGGAAGTGTGATCTTTGTGTATTCCTTCTGTTTACCATCCTTCTCGATGGTTCCTTCGATGCGCTTGTCAACATTGAATGATGATGTATCTGATTCATCAACCAAAATTGGCGTCTGATATATCGACCGGTCGAGCCCGAACATATCGAACGCTTCGTCCACGGAGATACTTCCGAGATATTCATCGAGGTAATACCGCATCCAGCCATGCACCGACACCGGCAGCCTGTCGGGGATACCGAGATCCAATGCCGTGAGCATACGTTGTCTGGATGTCATCATTGAATATCAATTGCGACGGGAGAAGGATTATTGGATGTAACCGAGCGATCGCATTCTTTCCAGGTACTCGGGGTCGAGGGGATTATCGATCCACTCACCGCCGCCGAATTGCTCCTCTATCCCATATCTCCTGACCCATTCCGTCTTGTAAGAGGCCTTGAATTCGTCGGTGAATACTTCCGTCATCGCTTTTCCTTCCATCCATTCCGCGACGGGAAGTTTCATAAGTGTGAGAATCGTGGGCAGCACATCGACTAAGTTTGGCGGGGGGCCATCAAGCAAAACCCCTTGTTTCACATTTGCCCCGTAAAACATGATGACGCCGTACCTGTCATGGCTTCCCGAGAATGTGTGCATCTCAACCTTGGTCTCATAGCCGATATCATGATAGTGCTTGCCGAAACCATGGTCGGAAACGATTATCAATGTATCTCTCGGGCCCATGCTTTTCATAGTTCTGCCGATGACCTCATCCGTCCATTCGTAATACTTGTTAAGTGAGTCACCGAAATACTCGATGTATTTATCCCTTACGGATTTATCGTAACCCCAGTATTCCAAGGCCCTTTGCAAGTACTGCGGATTGTAGCAATGCCAGAAAAGATGGCCGAGGACATCGGTGCCCTCGATGTAAGTAAAACACAGATCATAGGGGTCCCTTGTCTTTCGCAGATACTCAAAAACATCGACATGCGTTCTATCCGCTGCAATTGTCCATGGAAGAACATATTCCAGATGTTTCTTGATTTGCGTATCCGAACCGTCAGGTTTAAAATACAAATCCGGGTCATCCCAATCATCGATATCTACAAACATCTGAAGGTCCTCACGAGTTACCATATCAGAGGTTGTAATAATCGGTAGCAATTCGTCGATCAAGTCAGGCGGGTAGGTCTGGTCCGGGATCTTGTTATCTTTTCTCAATTTCCCCTGGTAGAAGATTTCACTTCTCTCGGCTGGATCATAGCTGATATAGCTCGATACGATTTCTCCGTTGACCACTTCCGCGGGCCAGCTCACCCAGTGACCGACGATCGCAACTCTTTTGTTGTAATGTGAAACGATGTTCCACATAGCGGGAACCATGCGCATGTTCGAGGTATATGGATCACCTTCGGTTTCTGGAACGGCGAAGCCGAATATCCCATGGGTCAGGCGATTGACCCCTGTAGAGATAGCTGTCCATACCGCCGGGCTGAGTGAGACTTCAATAGTCTCAAGCCTTGATGATACCCCAAGTTCACCGATTTTCTGCAGATTCGGGAGACGTCCATCCCTGATGAGGGGTATCATGATATCCCAGTCGGCGGCATCCACACCGATGATGATAATTCTCGATGCAGGCGCCTTGGATGTCATTGATGACCAGATAACTATACAAATCAACAGCGTCGGTACAACGGCTATCAGGAATTTGTAAGCTCTTCGTTTGCGTATAAGCTCTTTGGTCATCGGTTGTTATTATATCAAAGCAGCATATTGACCACTATCAGGATGCTATTTCCCGATGTAAACAACTTTCCCATCCCCCCGGGATAGTTTCGCTGATGATATTACTGGAGATAACCGAGCGATTTCATCCGGTTGACAAGCTCTTTGTCGAACGGGCTCTGTATGTTCTGGTGGCCATACTGACCTTCAATCCCATATTCCAGCATCCATCTCAGTCTGGTTGTCCTGTTAAACCGTTCAGTGAATGCCTCGGTAATCGGGGAACCCCTCATCCATTGGGCGGCTGGCAGCTTGAGCAATGTAAGAATCGTGGGAACGACATCGATAAGACGCGGGGCAGGTCCAGTAATTCTATGCCCTTTCCTGATGTTATATCCGTAGAACATAATCACGCCGAAATGTGAATGACTTCCAGAAAATGTGAGCCTGTCGTCATACGTACAGATGTTATCTTCTGACTGGTTCCAGGGCCCGAAACCATGATCGGAGAGTACGACAAGGGTATCAAGTGGCCCCATTGCATCCATTATACGCCCCAGGCGGGAATCCGCCCATTCATACTGGCGGTTTAACATTTCACCGAAATACCGGATATATTTATCCTTATTTTCGAGATCATAACCCCAGAACTCCATTGCTTCATCGAGATATGTTGTGTCGTAAAAATGCCAGAACCGGTGCGCGTTCGTGTCGGTTCCCTCGATGTAGGCAAAAATCAGGTCAAAAGGTCCCTTTTCTTTCCAGAGAAATTCAAAAACGTCATAGTGGGTCTTGTCAGCGGCAAAGAAGAAAGGTACAAGGAAGGTCATGGTTTCATTTAAGGCATTTTCGTATAGGTCGGGATCGCTCCAGTCCTCGATCTCAAAGAACGGGTCCAAATCTTCTTCACTTACTTCGTCCCCGGTGACAATCAGGTGTTCGATTTCTTTCAGCAGTTCCGGCGGGTAAGTCTTGTCCGGGACATTCACCACCTCGTATGCTTCCCCTTGATAATATGCCAGCGGGGCTTCCTCCGGGTTATAGCTGATGAAGCTCGACACGATATACCCGTTCACTTCCTCAGCCGGCCAGCTTGTCCAGTGGCCGATATAACATACTCGCTTGCCGAAGTGCGATACAACATTCCATATCGCGGGCACCTTACGCATTCCGGAGTTATACGGAAGGCCTCCTGAATCAGGAATCACGAAATCCTTGATGCCATGTTTATCTCTCTTCACGCCTGTTGATATTGTCGTCCACACCACCGCTGAAAGTGATGGTTCAACCGTTTCCAGCTTGGCGCTGACGCCTCCGTCAATAAGTTTCTGTATATTGGGCAGGCGACCGGCTTCCAACAGGGGATTGAGAATATCCCAGTCAGCCGCATCAAGACCGATCACAATAACGCGAGACGGGGCAGGGGTATAGATTGCCGTGCCTACAAGGAAAATGATCGTCAGGAAAGGAACCGCAAAAATATAGGCTTTAGTTCTACGTCTCGAAGAAATCTGTTTTTTCTTCATAATCGATTCCTTTTGCGTACAAGCCCTTTGGCCATCGGTTGTTATTATATCAAAGCAGCATGATATCCGCGATGCTGTCTCAGAACCTGAACAAAGCACGGGTGTTGCATACTTTACCAGACGTTTCATAAATTATGAGTGATGGGTGGCACGGTTTGCCCGAGTCTTCGAGGGCTAACCGTGGTCTTGTTGCCTGGTGTGTCGGATACCACGGTCAGCTCGAAGATTCGCAGACCGTGCCACCCGGATATCATAATTACCGGTGCCGGGAATTTATCCTGAACTTCACTAACGGTGATATTCAATTGAGTGTTGAGACAGCATCCCTCTATCAGGATGCTATTCCCCCACATAAACAACTTTCCCATCCCCCTTGATAATCCCACCGATCTTTGTCGCTGCCACGTTGGCTTTCAGCAGGTGAGCCGTAACACCTTCCGCCTTGTCGGCGGGTACGATGGCAACCATCCCGATGCCCATATTGAACACCCGGAGCATTTCTTCCTTTGCGACATTACCCCATTCCTGCAAAGCGTCGAAGACGGGAAGCGGAAACCAGGTGCTGAGATCAACTTCAGCCGACAGACCGTCCGGCAATATCCTCGGTATATTTTCGGTTATCCCGCCGCCGGTTATATTGACGATCCCGTGAACTTCGAAATTATCGACCAGGTCGAGAACCGGCCTGACATAGATCACCGTCGGTTCGAGCAGGTAATCGACCAGCCTTCCGGGCAGGGGGGCGGCCTCGGCCATAAGATCAAAATTCCGGCTGTCGATGATCTTCCGCACAAGTGAATACCCGTTCGAATGTATCCCGGATGACGGCAAACCGATCAGGATATCTCCCTCGCCGATCTTCGAGCCGTTGATAGCCTTAGGTTTATCAACCACACCGACACAGAACCCGGCGAGATCGAAATCGTCAAGGCTGTACATATCGGGCATTTCAGCCATTTCACCACCGACTAAGGCGCATCCCGCCTGTCGGCATCCTTCCACGATACCCTCGATGATCTGTGCGGTTCTTTCGGGAATATTCCGTCCGCACCCGATGTAGTCGAGGAAAAACAATGGCCTGGCGCCGGTGCAGACGATGTCGTTCGCGCACATGGCGACGAGGTCTATCCCGACCGTATTCACAATGTCGGATTTTATTGCAATCAGGAGC
>CBDVBS010000049.1:0-13482 GCA_965372275.1 uncultured bacterium
GTGCCGCGATTGTCATCGGGCATATCCACCCGGAGCCGGAGCTTGTCACCGCCCTGTCCGGTGCTCTCAATGATAAGGAGCCGAAAGTTCGATACGCCGTGGTCGGCGCCCTGCAGGCGTATGGACCTGCCGCGTATGATGTCCTGCCGGAGCTTATTGCCATGTTGGGAGATGAAGCCCTGAACGTCCGCAACCGTGCGGGTAGTACCATTGGTGCGATGAACCCGGCCATGGCGGATATTATGCCCGGGTTACTGGATATCCTCCAAAGCAGCAGCATAAACGCGCGGGAGTCGGTAATATCAGTGATGTCTCACCTGGAACCGGATGAGGATATAATCAGCCTTATTATTGACGAAACTCACAATGATCGGTGGCAAACCCGGGTTATCGCGGTGAAAGAGTTAGGGGAAGTCGGTGCCGGATTTCCCGATGCGATATCAGCTCTAATTCTGGCACTTGACGATGAGAATGAAAAAGTACGTCAATACGCAGCCGAGTCACTCGGGATGATCGGTCCTGTTGCACGCAGGGCGCTTTCGAAGCTCAGGGAATTGGCTGAGAACGAGAAGTCTCGCGCGGTTCGTAAAGCCGCTGATAAAGCGGTAAAGAAGATTATCACGGAAGAAGATGTGGAATAGGGGCCAATTTGACTTCCACAATTTCCCATCTGGGTGGCACCCTTCTGAAGACAGAAATGCAAAAAGATTTATTTCCCATCTGGGTGGCACCCTTCTGTCTTCAGAAGGGTGGTCTTCATCTGATTGACTTCACCATATTTTATTTCGGCACAGGGTGTACCGAAACATCAAAAAAAAACCAGATTACTCAAAAAGGAAAATCGAAAAGCAAATTCAATGTGTGCCACCGCTACTCAGCGTCTTCGCTGATAGCGGTGCTCTTATCATATGCGCGCATCATCGGTCGCAGAGCGACCTATAGATACGCGCTACCCGATAACGCGCTACCCGTATTTCAGAATCAAGATATATTTGGTGCCACGGATAAGCGAGTCTTCGAGCTTACCCGTGCTCAGAGTGTCCACTCCCTGACGGTCGTGGCTCGGATCGCTACATTCACTTCATCATCCGTGTGCCACCGCTACTCAGCGTCTTCGCTGATAGCGGTGCTCTTATCATATGCGCGCATCATCGGTCGCAGAGCGACCTATAGATACGCGCTACCCGATAACGCGCTACCCGATAACGCGCTACCCGATGAGGTTGGGTTTTTCTTGGTTGAAGTGGTGATTAATCCGGGGCATCACGGCTGGGGTCACCGCCGGATAGGCCGAACAGGCGATCCAGTAATGTATCCCTCAATTCCTCATCATCGATAACACTGGCCTGATAGTGCGCCCGTATGGGTATGAACTCGGCACCCACAATCCCATCCTCGCCAAGCGTTAATGAGGCGGCCATACCGTAATCCGACCACTTCATCCAACCGCCCTGGTAGAATGTGAAGTTGCCGAGGGAATAGATGATCAGCCCGTCTCCGTACCATTCAACCGTCTGGAAAAAATGTGGATGATGCCCCAGTACAATATCAACTCCATGGTCAACCGCCCATCGAAAGAAATCGCGTGTCTGCCTGGTCGGACGGGGCGTATATTCAATCCCGCCATGGTATGAGAGCAGTGTGAAATCAGCATTCCGCTCAGCTTCTTCGATTGCGGGACCAACTTTTTCACGGTCCGCCCAGTTGAGGTGATCCTCCAGCCTCGTTCCTTCATATGGACCGTTCATTATGTGCGTTACCGCGATGAAGGCCAACCTGTAGCCATTCACCTCAACATAGGTCGGCTTGTATAATCCACCCGGATCGATTGCCGTACCGTTATATGCAACCCCTGCATCATCGAGTCTTTGCATGGTTTCCTTCAGGGCGGAGATTCCATAGTCGTTGCAATGGTTATTCGCGGTGGAGACGATATCCCATCCCCCGTTCTTGAGTGCGATTTCAGCACCCGGCGGTGCGGTGAATATCAACCTGTTCGCACCGCGCACAGTCTGCCCGTCCTGGTCTGAAATCGGGCATTCGAGATTACAGAAGGCAATATCGAACGATTCGATCCAGTCCCGTAAATGCGCGAAAGGATATTCCGGCCCTTCCGAGATGATATACTGCCCAAGTGTACGTCCCAGGTTGACATCCCCCACCGCGAGCAGTGTAATTTCGCCGCGGTCATCCGGCAGGAATGTCTCCAATGTACGTTCGGTTATCGCCGAAGCGGCCTGAAACACAGTAATCATTCGAGGCATATGCGCGGCCCGGGCGTCGGGTGACACTTCGACATCCCCGCCGCCGCATGAAATCACCACGAGCGCGGGGATAATAACTGACATCAGTTTGTGAATTGAACATCTCATATATATCAAACGTACTGTCCAACCCCGGGCTACTATGCGCGGTTTATTACTTTTGCAACGGTCTCAGAATATGATAACATTAATTTTAAAAGCGGGTGGATAGAAATGGAACCAACCAAGCTTACGATGGTTCTCGCCGGGGGCGCGGGAACTCGTCTGTTTCCCCTTACTGCCGTGCGCGCCAAACCGGCCGTGCCGTTCGGTGGACGCTACCGCATTATCGACTTTGCGCTTAACAACCTGCTCAATTCAGGGTTCTATCGTATTAATGTCCTCGTCCAATTCAAATCGGACAGCCTCATCAAACATATCACGCAGACCTACCAGTTGAGCCGCCTGCTCGACCAATATGTTGACATCGTCCCCGCCCAGATGCGTTACGGCGATAGCTGGTACAAGGGTACCGCCGATGCCGTATATCAGAACAAGAATCTCATCGACGATGCAAACCCGGATCACGTGCTCATATTCGCCGGTGACCATGTTTACAAAATGAACATCCGGCAGATGTTCGATCATCACCTGGAAAAGGAAGCGGATGTAACCATCGCGGCTATCCCCCACCCCATCGAGCAGGCATCATCATACGGCGTGATCCAGATTGATGAAGACTGGCGCGTGATCGGGTTCGAAGAGAAACCGGAAAATCCCAAGCCGATGCCGTCCGATCCCTCCAAGGCGCTCGTGAGCATGGGGAACTACATCTGGCGGAGAGACGTGCTTGTTGACGAACTGGAAAAAGACGCATCCACCGAATCGGCTCACGATTTCGGGCGCACACTTCTTCCGTCCATGTTCGATACTCACAGGCTGTTCGTCTATGACTTCGCGCAGAATATGCATCCCGGTATGACCGAAGCCGAACGCGGCTACTGGCGGGATGTGGGAAGCATCGAATCATACTGGGAATCCAACATGGACCTTGTCAGCGTGTCGCCCGTGTTCAACCTCTACAACAGTAAATGGCCCATCCGCACACCCAACTGGCACCTTCCACCGGCGAAATTCGTATTCGCCGACAAGGAGCGCAGCCGCCTCGGGATAGCCACGGACAGCCTTGTAAGCGAGGGAAGCATCATATCCGGCGGGCACCTGAACCGCACCATCGTCTTCCCCAACGTCAGGATAAATTCATTCTGCTACATCACCGATTCGATCATCATGGACGGCGTTGAGATCGGCAGGTATGCCCGTATCAAACGTGCGATAATCGACAAGGACGCGCGCGTCGGGTCCCATGTCGTTATCGGTTACGACCCGAAAGAGGATCGGCGGCGGTTCCATGTTTCACCGGGTGGTATCGTGGTGATACAAAAAGGGGAAGTTATTGAGGCCGAAAAAAAACCATTCGTTCCTGTGGGTGAAATTATTTGAAAAGACGTATCTACCTCGGTTTCCTCTGGCACATGCATCAACCGTACTATCGCGACCCGATGGAAAACATCTACATCCTTCCCTGGGTCAGACTGCATTCGGTCAATGCCTATTATACGATGCCCCGGTTTGCATCGGAATTCGATAAGCTCCGGATGACATTCAACCTGGTGCCGTCACTGCTCGAACAGATAGAGGATTATTCCGAAGGCAAGGCGAACGACCTCTACGAACACTACACGCGCCTGTGCGCGGATTCTCTTACCCCCCCGGAGAGGATTTTTATACTGCGGAACTTCTTCATGGCAAACTGGGAAACGATGATCCGCCCGAATACGCGCTACAACGACCTGTTGCTGAAACGCGGATTTATGGTGCACGAACACCAGCTTGATGAAGTCGCCGATGAGTTCAGTTGCCAGGATTTCCTCGACCTGCAAACGTGGTTCAACCTCGCATGGTTCGGTCCCGCCGCAAGGGATGAGAACCCGGAGATCGCCAAGCTGATAAGGAAAGGCCGTTTCTTCAATGAGGAAGAAAAAAATTATGTGATCGACTACCAGTATGAAATCATACGTAAGATCATACCCACCTATCGCCGGATGCTCACCGACGGCTTGGCCGAACTCACAATGAGTCCGTTCTACCACCCGATCCTGCCGCTGTTATGCGACAGCAATATCGCCGCTGATGCGCATCCGGGCGTGAAACTGCCCTCACGGTACGAGCATCCCGATGATGCCGCCCGGCAGATCGCGCTCGGGAGGGAGAAGTTCGAATCCGCCATCGGCGATCCCCCGTCAGGTATGTGGCCCAGTGAAGGTTCGGTTAGCCGGACGGTGCTGTCATTGGCCCATGAAGCCGGGATCAAATGGGTCGCCACGGACGAGGAGATTCTTTTCAAATCACTCCGCAATGAGAAATCCCGCGATGAAGTTCTGTACCGGCCATATAATGTCGAAACGGAAACAGGCGACATGGCAGTCTTCTTTCGTGACAAGGGTCTCAGCGACCTCATCGGGTTCACATACTCGCGCAACGAACCTGTTGCGGCGGTGAAGAATTTCATCTCCAACCTCGAACATATCGGCGACGCTGTCCCCGAAAGTTGTGGGCCGGTGTTCGTAAGCGTCATACTCGACGGTGAAAATCCATGGGAGACATTCCCCGACGGCGCGCGCTTATTTCTCCATGAATTCTTCAAAGCACTTCAGAAAGAGGAGTGGATCGAAACAACGACATTCTCATCCTTCCTGGAAGAACATCCACCACGGGAAACGATCGAGAAATTTGCCCCGGGTTCGTGGATCAGCGGGAATTTCGACATCTGGATCGGCAAGAAGGAAGCCAACGTAGCGTGGGATACTTTAGGCAAAGCTCGCAATATGCTCATGCGCCTTCTCGATGAACGCGAGGAAAAGGACCCGGGACTGCGCGAAGAAATCCTGCGAAGCATTTACCGCGCCGAGGGCAGCGACTGGTTCTGGTGGTTCGATGATGATTTCTCTTCCGAGACGGAGATGGAGTTCGACTACCTCTTCCGCAGGCACCTGGCCTGGGCGTTCTGGAAGCTCGGCGAACCGGTTCCCGAATTCCTCAACGAGCCGGTCAAGTCAAGCTCATACGCGGCACATGTCCGTGAGCCGACCGATTTCATCAAACCGGAAATAGACGGCGAAATAACGCATTTCTACGAATGGTCAAACGCCGGTTTTTATGACGTGGAAGAACCCGGCACGGCAATGTACAACTCCCAACAATTCCTGAAAGGGATACACTTCGGGTTTGATGATGATAACCTCTACCTGCGGCTCGACCATGTACAGGCACCGGATGACACCCCGCCGGGCAAGGAACTGAACCTGGTTGTGACATTTCTGGAAATCGACAGGATGCTGAGATTCAAGTGGAATATACATAACGAAGGACTGACAAAATTCGCCCTCTCCGAATGCGGGGAAGGGAAAAATGGAAAGACCATAAAGGAATTCACAAGCATTGAAGCGGGACGTATCGTTGAACTCTCGATTCCCTTCAAGGAACTCGGGCTGGATGCGGGAGTGGATGTGAAATTCGTCGTGAGCTTATTCCAGAACGGCCTGGAACTTAAGCGATATCCATCGAAGGGATTCATATCATTCCAGGTGCCCGACGAGTCATTCCATCTCAAGGTCTGGTCAGTCTGATATGCTGATCGGCAACAAGGAAATATCGAAATTTTGAGACTGATACTTGTAATACACAATCACCAACCGGTAGGCAATTTCGGGCACGTATTCGAGATGGCCTACAATAAGGCATACTTACCGTTCTGGGAACTATTCGAAGATGCACCCCACGTGCGGTTGGGACTGCATATTTCCGGCCCGCTATGGGATTTCTTCCAGGCGGAGCATCCCGACTTCATCGATCGTATCGGCAAGGTCGTCGCGGAAGGAAGAGTCGAGCTTCTCGGCGGCGGATTGTATGAACCGATCCTGACGGTCATCCCTGAACGCGACGCCCTCGGGCAGGTCGATGCGATGGATAAGCGGTTGGATGGGCTCTTCGGAGTGCACCCCAAAGGTATGTGGCTTGCCGAAAGAGTGTGGGAGCCGGAGATACCCGCGCTGCTCGGCCCGACGAGAATCGAATACACCCTGGTCGATGACGGACTGTTCGCATATTCAGGCATACCACAAGAGCGTTGCAACGGCTATTGGATAACAGAATGCCGCGGGCATCGAATGAAGATCCTGCCCATCTCGATGAAACTCCGATATTACCTGCCGTTCAAACCGGTACCGATGGTGAAAGAATTGTTCCATGAATTCCACGAACAGGATCCCGGCATCGCCCTTACATTCGGTGACGACGGCGAGAAGTTCGGCATCTGGCCTGAAACGGACAAATGGGTTTATGGTAAAAAATGGCTCGATAAATTCTTCCAATTCCTTGCCGACGAATCGGACTGGGTGCAGACATTAACGCCGTCGGAGCTGCTGAACTCGGAGCAGCCGAAGGGACGTGTTTACCTTCCCCAGGCATCGTACGAGGAGATGCTCGAATGGGCGCTGCCCACTGATGCGCGCCTGCGGTTCAAACATTTCAAGAACGATCTGAAACGGTGTGATCTTTACGAGCAGGGACGCGGGTTCCTCAGGGGTGGTAACTGGTCGAATTTCCTCGCCAAGTACCCGGAATCCGACTGGATGCATAAGCGTATGATCCACGTCAGCAACCGGTTTCCTTACAAACACGGGAATGAAAGCGTGCAATGGAAGGAAGCGAGAAAGCACCTGTACGAAGCCCAGTGCAACTGCGCATATTGGCACGGCCTTTTCGGCGGGGTCTATCTGAATTACCTGCGTCACGGGATATGGCAAAATATCATTGCCGCTGAAAAAATAGCATCCAAAGCCAAAAAGAAAACCGTATGCAACAGAACAGACCTGAACCTCGACGGCATCGACGAGCACCTGCTGGAAAACAATGAGATGTTCGCCGCGATTGTCCCGGGCGAAGGCGCGTCCGTTAAGGAAATCGACCTGAGGAGATGGGATTTCAACCTGACGAATGTAATGGCACGCCGGGAGGAAGCTTTCCATGTGGAATTCCGCCAACAGCAGGAAAGCGGCGAACAGGTGGAAGGGATAAAAACGATACACGATATATCCCGCGCCAAAGTTGAAGGTTTGGAAAAGCTGCTTGAATTCGACCTTGCTCCGCGCAATTCATTCCATGATTTCATCCCGTGGGCGGTTTTAGGCAACGCCGCCGAGGGAGAAGCATGCAAGATCATCGAATGGCGCGGTATAATTCCCGGTGAATGGAAAACCGTTGATGACGGGCATTTTGTTTGCGAAACGAAATTGGATACCGATGAAGGATGGCTTGTTCTAAAGATAGATAAGAAATATCAACTCAAAGGTTCAGAACTGTCATGCAAATATGAAATCGAGTCCGACTGGCCGGGAGATTTCGGATTCGCGACGCGGTTCAACCTCAGTCTTCTTGCGGGACATGCCGAGGACCGATACCTCGCCATCGACGGTAACAAACTTGACCCGCCATATATGGATTCGGCCAAAACCATCGAGGATGCCGGTAAGATTGAATTGCACGATGATTGGATGAAAATGAAGGTGACGATAAACCCCGGGCCTGCCGCGGAGTCCCTTGATATTTCACCGATAATCACGGTCTCTTCGTCGGAGGAGGGCCTGGAACCGACCTACCAGGGTACATGTTTCTCATTCCTGAGACGGATTTCGCATCCGTTGGGAATGAAAACCACGTTTGAATATATCATCACAGCCATGGAGAAGAGTTGAACAATATAACCTCAGCCAAAAGATTCTCGCTTGTACTTCACGCCCATCTGCCGCACGTTCTCAACCACGGACGATGGCCGCATGGAGCCGACTGGCTCAGCGAAGTCGCCTGCGAGACATACCTCCCGCTTATCAAGGCAATCGAAGACCTCCTCGCCGAGGGGATAAAACCGCGAATAACCATCGGTCTGACCCCCATACTGTGCGAACAGCTTTCGAGCGATGTCTTCAGGGAGGAATTCCCGCGCTTTCTTGAAATAAGACGGGCTGCCGCGCTCAAGGACATGGATCAGTTCGCCCCGTCCAAAGATAAGAAACAGCTCGCGGCCCTTGCGGTAATGTGGGCGGGATATTACGAAAACTCGCTCCGGCAATTCAGGGAACTGAATTACGATATAGTCGGCGCGTTCAAGCATCTCGAGGACGCCGGTGCCATTGAGATAATGGGTTCCACGGCGACTCACGGGTATCTTCCCCTGCTCTACAACGACGAGCGCGTGCGTGAACAGATTCACATCGGCCTTGAAACGCACCAGAAGCATTTCGGACATAAACCGGCGGGATTCTGGCTGCCCGAATGCGCCTATCGTCCCGCTGGACATTGGCAACGCCCGGTTGATGACGGCGGCGAGACTAACCGCGCCGGCATAGAGGAAATACTCGCGGCGGAAGGGATAGAATATTTCATCGTGGATTCGCATCTCGTGACACAAGGCATTCCACTCGGTGCGTATAAACAGTTGATGACCCGCGAGGGGGGACCGGATATCCCCGCGGAGAAGACATCCGGCAAGCCGACACATCATCCCTACCTCGTCGGCAAGGGGCCCGTGAGCTGCTTCGTACGTGACGCCGCTGCCGGCATGCAGGTTTGGAGCGGTGAACATGGTTACCCCGGCGACCCGGCGTATCTCGAATTCCACAAACGTCACTGGCCCGGCGGGATGCGCTACTGGCGTATCACCAGCGCCGATAAGGATCTTGGCACGAAGCAGCCTTATGATCCGCTCGTGGTGGAGAAGATGGCCTCCCAGCAGGCTTGGCATTTCGTGGGACTCGTGAAATGGGTACTTCGTGAAGGCGGAATAGTATGCGCGCCGTACGACGCGGAGCTCTTCGGTCACTGGTGGCATGAGGGACCCGCATGGATCCGTGAAACGTTCCGGCTTCTCGCCGCGGATGACGACTTGAAAGCCGTGACGCCATCGGAAGATCTGCTGGAGCATCCGCCCGATTCGTGCATTGCCCTGCCCGCCGGAAGCTGGGGTGATGGCGGCGGCGATGATGTCTGGCTCAACGATGACAACACCTGGATATGGGAAACCCTCTACTCACTTGCCGAACGGCTGAGCGGCATATCAGCATTGCATAAAACCGGAGATAAAAGGGATCTGGACAACATTATGGAAGTTGCGCGACGTCAGATGCTTTTGGCCGAAGCGTCTGACTGGCCATTCCTTATTACAACGGGCGATGTCAAAGACTATGCCGAAAAGCGGTTCAGGGAGCACGCTTCAGCGGTCGGAGATGTCCTGGATATATATGAACGTACACGGAAAAGCGGTAAATTTGCCGTTGAAGACAAGATCACCATTAACAGGCTGGATAAGGACGACTTCCCGTTCAGCGGGTTGTTATAAATGTTGCCCGATGGTATAACTTTGACACTATGGTAGTAATGGATGTAGTAACCTGCGGTAGAACAACCGCGGGTTTTACTGCCCGAAGATTGAGAGGTTCACTTATTTAAATGCCGGAATTGAGAAAGGATCCCATCAGCGCACGATGGGTTATCATATCAACTGAGAGGTCTAAACGGCCGGACGATTTTGCGACGGATCCCGTGGCGGATTCCAATTTACTCGACGCGTCCTGCCCATTCGACGAAGGCCGCGAGGACCGGACGAACCCGGAGATCCTTTCATATCGCAAGAAGGACACCGCCGGCAACAAACCCGGCTGGACGGTACGGGTTGTTCCGAACGAAAAGCCGGTGCTTCGTGTTGAGGGTGATATAGGGCGCCGGGGTGTTGGTATGTTCGATGAAATGAACAGCATCGGCGCGCATGAAGTCATCATAGAAACGCCGCGTCACGGAGAGCATATCCCCGAGATGGAAGATGCCCATATCGAAAATATCCTCTGGGCATACAGGGACCGGATCGTGGATCTCTATCGCGACAAGAGGATCAAATCGGTGATGATATTCAAGAACCACCGTAACAACCCTGAATTCTCGCATCATCACTCGCTTTCGCAACTGGTGGCCCTGCCCATCCTGCCCAAACATCTGAAGGAAGAGATGGCGGGAGCAAAGGATTACTTCAGTTTCAAAGAACGCTGTCTTTATTGCGATATACTCAGACAGGAAATATCGGACGGCGTACGCGTCGTTGACGAGAACAAGAATTTCCTGCTGTTCTGCCCCTATGCTTCACGTTCACCTTTCGAAGTCAACATCCTGCCGAAGGACCACAATGCCGCTTACACCTCGATCACAAAAGAAGCGATAATGGATCTCGCGGAAATCATGAAGAGATACTTGCGGAAGATCAAAGCCGCGCTCAACGACCCGCTTTACAATATGATGCTCCACACGCGCCCGTCCTTCGTATCGTCACGCTCACCGGTATCGACCATCGACAAGGATTACCATTGGCATATTGAGATTGTACCTACTTTGACGAAGCTCGCCGGGTTCGAGTGGGGATCGGGATTTTATATCAACCCCACATCCCCCGAGGATGGGGCGGATTTCCTGAGGAATTTCGAGGATTACTGAATGGAGGGCAAAAATGCCGACCTTGCGTAAGGACCCAATCACCGACCGCTGGGTCATCATATCACCACATGGATCAAGGAAACCTGTCGATATCGGACAGGTGCCATCACGCATCCCACAGGGAGAAGGCCCAGTAAAAACCTGCCCGTTCTGTCCCGGCAATGAATCGACCACCCCACCCGAGGTGCTCGCATACAGGGAGTCCAATACCCACCCGAACGAACCGGGATGGAACCTGCGTGTCACACCCAATAAATTCCCCGCGCTGCGAATCGAAGGCCTGCTCGACCGTACCGGGGAGGGGGTTTATGACAGGATGAACGGCATAGGCGCCCACGAGGTTATCATTGAAACCCCCGACCACTACGGCCGTCTGAGCACAATGGAGCCGCTGGAATTCGAGAATGTCATATGGGCGTACCGCGACCGGATCATCGACCTGAAACGGGATAAGCGGTTCAAATATATACTGATCTTCAAGAACCAGGGTCCCGAAGCAGGGGCAAGTCTCGAACACACCCATTCGCAATTGATCGCCCTGCCTATCGTGCCGCAGATGGTCAACGAGGAGCTGGAAGGCGCGAAGCGTTATTTCCGATACAAGGAGAGATGCATCTTCTGCGACATGGTGCGCCAGGAGATGAAGGACGGTTCGCGAGTGGTCAGTTCCAACAACGACTTCGTGGCGCTCGAACCTTTCGCCCCGAGGTTCCCGTTCGAGACGTGGATACTTCCACGCCAGCACGACAGCCATTTCGAGGATATCAAGAAGAATGAAGCCGAGAACCTTGCACTCATCTTCACGGACACACTGAAACGGATTATGAAGGCCCTCAACTGGCCACCTTACAACTTCATGTTGCATACATCGCCGTTCGACGATATGGTGATGGAGTATTACCACTGGCATTTCGAGATAATACCCAAGTCAACACACGTCGCGGGATTCGAATGGGGATCAGGTTTCTTCATCAACCATACGGCTCCCGAAGACGCCGCCGGATTCCTGAAGGAAGTTGATTTAACGGATTTCAAATAGAGCTGTTCCGACAGCATTGATTGAGGAGAAGATAATGAAAATACTCTTTGCCGCAAGCGAGATTGCCCCCTACTCCAAAACCGGGGGTTTGGCCGATGTCGCAGGGGCTTTGCCCGACGAGATCGCGGCATTGGGGCATGAAGTAGTCTGCATATCCCCCAAATACCCCAGCGTGGTCAAGGGCGGCTTCAAGCTGAAGAATACCGGGAAAAAGATCGGCTGCTATATAGGCGACAAAGCAAGATCCGCGAAGATCCATACACTGAATGAGGGCAAACCCGCAAAACGCTGGTTCATCGAAAACAACTCCTACTTCGACCGCGAAGGACTCTACCAGACATCCAACGGCGATTACCCGGATAATGCCGAACGGTTTATATTCTTCTCAAAAGCAGTTTTGAACGCCACGAAGGCGATGGAATTCAAGCCCGACATCATCCATGTCAACGACTGGCAAACCGCATTGGTGCCGGTTTTCCTGAAAGCATTGATGCGTAATGATGCATTCTTTAAAAGATCCAAATGCCTGCTTACGATTCACAACCTCGGTTACCAGGGTCTTTTCTGGCACTGGGACTGGCACATGCTGAACCTTCCATGGGAATATTTCACTCCTGATACACTGGAATTCTACGAGAATATCAACTTCCTCAAGGGCGGTATCATTCTCGCCGATGCCATCAGCAGCGTAAGCAAGAAATATATAAAGGAGATCCAAACCGAGGAGTATGGGCACGGTCTTGAAGGAGTCCTTCGGACACACACCTCGAAACTGCGCGGTATCCTTAACGGTATCGACACCTCTGTCTGGAACCCGTCGGTCGATCCGCATATTATTAAGAACTACAATAAAGATGATGTCCCCGGCAAAGCGGCCTGCAAGAAAGACCTGCAAAAAGTGATGGGGCTTCCCGTCAAGGCGGATGTTCCGCTATTAGGGATAATCACGCGGCTTACCGAGCAGAAGGGGATTGATATACTTATCGAGGCAATCCCCGACTTGATCAAACTGAATACCCAACTGGTTGTGCTCGGAACCGGCGATCCCGGATTGGAGAAGGCGTTAAAGAAGATCGCCAAGGATTATCCCAAATCGGTATCGGTCAAGATTGCTTACTCCGATGAACTCTCCCATAAGATCGAGGCCGGATGTGATTTTTTCCTAATGCCCAGCAAGTATGAACCCTGCGGGTTGAACCAGATGTACAGCCTCGCGTACGGGACCATCCCGATTGTCAGGGCCACGGGCGGTCTCGATGACACCGTGACCAATTTCAGTGAAAAAACGGGCCGAGGGAACGGTTTCAAATTCAAGGATTTTACTCCCCAGGCCCTCGCGAGGACCGTGAAAAAAGCTCTAAACACCTACAATAAGCCAAAAGCCATGGCAAGACTTGTGGGGAATGCATTCTCCACGGATTCCTCATGGGAGCGCAGCGCAAAGGAATATGTGAAACTGTACAAAAAGATGCTTCGCTAACGTTCGAAAACTCGACTTCCGCCCGTTCTTCCTATCCAGATTAGTGAAATTCAGGATAGTCCGCGTTGACACTTGAGATATTACTGTCCTGATGGCACGGTCTGTGAGTCTTCGAGCTGACC
>CBDVBS010000050.1:0-13309 GCA_965372275.1 uncultured bacterium
CAATAATAGAAAAATATTATATCTGGCTACTAAGATAATTTATAGAAGGCGTGTCGCTCAGATTAATGAAATTATTAAAAATGAACAAGCATATTACTGTGAGCTATGTTTTGATGGTGATGTGGTTCGGTATTTTCTGAAATTTCTGGGGGAGAACCCAGATGTATTTATGTTACTTAATGATGCCGCAAGAACACAAATCATTAATTATGCTAACATAAATTTAGATCACTTTGCTTGTGCATGGTTTCTAAGCGAGAATACAAAGGAACACATTAAGAAAGTTAGGGAAAGGGTAGAAGGAAACGAAGGTATAGGTACGAATGCATACACGGCAATGTGTGATTCGGTTGTCAGTGGAGAAGAGTTTGGAGAAGTCTTGGATATTGGAATTATCTCATATGGGAAATCAGGGAGTTTTAATATAGCAGATATTAGATTCACATACATGATAGAGCCATTATTAGATCGGTATGAAGAAAAGCATTTTATTAATCTGATGGAGGCAATAAAGGGAAATCGACAAACACATGGACGAGGACAAGCGAGTAGAGATCATGGGAGAATATTGGATGAAATAAAGAAAAAATTTGGAGATGATCTGAGTAAATATCAAGAATATAGTGGTTATTTACCTGCCGGATATTTCAATGACGAAGATGAAGAAGGTATAGAGTTTTGACTTTGGTGAAGATCACTGAAAACACCGTCGAACTCGCCACCCTCGCCTGGTTCCATGAGCTTGGTTACGAGACGCTATATGGTCCAGATATCTCGCCTGATGGTGAGAAGCCGGAGAGGGAATCATATGATCAGGTTATCTTGACCGGGCGGTTGAAAGACGCGCTGGTTCGGATTAATCCGGGTGTTCCTGAAGATGCATTGGATGATGCTATACGTAAAGTATCAAGGGCGGACAGCCCGAGCATGTATGAGAACAACCAGCAGTTTCACAGGTATCTCACCGACGGCGTCACCGTAGAATATGAGAACAACGAAGGGCGGTTTGTACACAGCCCGGTCTATCTTATCGACTTCGACGATCCGGACAACAACGACTGGTTGGCGGTGAACCAGTTCACGGTGTTGGAGAATCACATCAACCGCAGGCCGGATGTTGTCGTCTTCGTCAACGGCATGCCATTAGCGGTTATCGAGCTGAAGAACCCCGGCGATGAAAGGGCTACCATCAATACGGCATTCCGTCAGCTTCAGACATACAAGCAGGATATTCCGAGCCTGTTCCAGTACAACGAAGCGCTGGTTGTCTCCGACGGCACCAAGGCAAAGGCGGGCACAATCACCGGCAACTGGGAGTGGTTCATACCGTGGCGTACTACAGACGGGATCATTGTTGACCCGACGGAAAAGCCGCAACTTGGAACACTTATAAAGGGAATTTTCGAGAAGCAGTTCTTCCTCGACCTGATACGGTATTTCATTGTTTTCGAAGTGGATGGCTCGGTTATTAAAAAGAAGATAGCGAGTTACCATCAGTTCCACGCCGTAAGGAAGGCGGTCGAATGTACGGTCAAGGCGTCATCGGAAACAGGTGACAAGCGGGTCGGCGTGGTATGGCACACCCAGGGAAGCGGCAAGAGCCTTTCGATGGCGTTCTATGCCGGGAAGATAATGCAGCATCCTTCAATGGCTAACCCGACATTAGTGGTAATCACCGACCGTAATGACCTTGATGAGCAGTTGTTCGGCACATTCTCATCCTGCGGTGACCTGATAAGGGAAGTCCCGAAACATGCTGCATCGAGGGATAATCTTCATGAATTGCTTCGAGTGGCATCAGGTGGAGTGATATTCACCACGATACAGAAATTTTTCCCCGAGGAAAAAGGTGAAATGTCCTACCTGCTATCCAAGCGTCGCAATATCGTGCTGATAGTCGACGAAGCGCACCGCAGCCATTACGGTTTCATAAAGGGCTTCGCTCGGCATATCCGGGAAACGCTTCCCAACGCGTCGTTCATCGGGTTCACCGGGACGCCTATCGAAACAGCCGACAAGAGTACTCCCGCTGTCTTCGGCGATTACATTGACATCTACGACATCGAGCGCGCGGTCGAGGACGGCGCGACCGTGCCCATCTACTACGAGGGCCGGATAGCCAAGTTGGAACTGAAGGAAGAAGAGAAGCCTAATATAGACTCCGATTTCGAGGAAGTCACCGAGGGGGAAGAGGTCGAAAGGAAGGAGAAACTTAAGAGCAAGTGGGCGCGACTTGAAGCGATGGTCGGCACCGAGAAGCGGATCAATCTTGTCGCGCGTGATATCGTGAAACATTTCAGGGAACGGCTCGAAATAATGGACGGCAAGGGAATGATCGTGTGCATGAGCCGCCGTATATGTGTTGATGTGTACAACGCCATCACGAAGATACATCCCGAATGGCATGATACTGATGATAATAAGGGATATATAAAAATAGTAATGACCGGCTCTGCTTCTGATCCCCCCGAATGGCAGCAGCATATCAGGAACAAGCAGCGGCGAGGTGAGCTTTCCGACAGGTTCAAGAACCCCAATGATGAGATGAAGCTGGTTATCGTGAGGGATATGTGGTTGACGGGATTTGACTGCCCGCCGCTTCACACCATGTATGTTGACAAGCCCATGAGGGGGCACGGGTTGATGCAGGCCATAGCGCGGGTTAACCGTGTATGGCTTGATAAGCCGGGCGGGTTGATGGTTGACTACATCGGCCTTGCGGATGCCCTCAGGAAGGCGATGGTTGACTATACCGAGAGCGGCGGTAAGGGTGTGACAACTCTCGATCAGGAAGAAGCTGTCGCGGTTATGCTTGAGAAGTATGAAATCGTTGAGGCAATGTTCTATGGGTTCGACTGGAGCATGTATTTTGATGGTGATGATCAGCAGAGACTGACAACCCTTGCCGCAGCAGAGAATCATATTCTGGAGAAGCTTGAGGATGGTAAGAAGCGATATCTGAAAGCCACGACCGAACTTTCGAATGCATTCGCGTTAGCGGTTCCGAATGAGCAGGCATTGGCAATAAAGGATTATGTTGGCTTCTTCCAGGCGGTACGGGCGGGGATTGTAAAACATACTCTCAGTGATGCACGTCCCGAGGAAGATCTGGATTTTGCCATAAAGCAGCTTATTTCAAGGGCTGTTTCGTCTGAAGGAATTATCGACCTGCTCTCGGAATTAGGAGCTGCTAAACCGGATATATCTATCCTGTCTGATGAATTCCTCGCTGAAGTAAAGGATATGCCTTATAAGAACCTTGCGGTTGAGATGCTTCAGAAGTTGCTGAACGATGAGATTAAAATCCGTGAGCGGAAGTTCCTTGTTGAGGCGAGGTCATTCAAACAGAAGCTTGAGGAAGCGATAAAAAAATATCACAACCGGGCAATCGAAACTATAGCAGTGATAGTTGAGCTGATCGGCCTTGCGAAAGAAATGCGTGATGCTCACAAGCGCGGGGAGGATATCGGGCTTACCGAGGATGAATTGGCATTCTATGACGCGCTTGAAGTGAACGACAGCGCGGTGATGATACTTGGAGATGAAATCCTGCGTGAAATCGCAAGGGAGCTTGCGGATAAAATACGGAAGAATGTATCGATAGATTGGACAGTGAGGGAAAGCGCGAGGGCAAGGATGCGGGTTATGATCAAGCGGATCCTTCGTAAGCACGGTTATCCACCTGACAAGCAGGAATCAGCAACGAAGACTGTTATTGAACAGGCTGAGTTGATTTGTCAGGAGTGGGCGGCGTAGAGACAATACCTGAACCAAGCACGTAATGACGGAAGGGATTCATTTCCCGGCTTTAGAAAGCCGGGTTACATGAAATCAGAATGTTCTAACAAAGTAATGTAAGTGAATGGGGACAGTCCCGCGAGGACTTGGGACCGTCCCCATTTTATCTTCACTAAATATTCTAAACGGCCATTTATGCCACCGGCGGGTTCCCCCCCCGCCGCTTTCTTTTCTCCCCCCCCCTGGGGCCGCTTGCTGCCAGTCCGCATGGGTTTATTCAGATGATGATTATCCAAGGGCTTCCGAGCATACAATTACTACAGGTTCATCAATATCTTTCTCTTGATCTGCCGAGTGGTCAGCAAGCCCATGTTTGTGATAAATAAATATCAAACGTTCGACAAGGTCTTTACCGGTGGATTTCTGACGGCGCAGCTTCTTCAGGATGTTATCAAGTGTGGGTCCAATGATTGCGCCAAATGCCTCAATCAGATCCTCGATAACCGCTTTCCTGTCCGGGTCGTTTTCTTCTTTGAGAGATTTCTTCAAATCCCTGGTTATATATTCCTGTGCCCTTGATCTTTTCCTTAAATGTTCGGCTTCGCTCTCCCTCTCCTTCATTTCATTTTCAAACAGTTTTTTAGCCTTCATTACTATTTCATTATAACCTGCAGGTAATGGATGAGCTGGTTCAACCTTCTCAGCTTTAATAATGCCCAGGGCAGTGCCGACATCAGCAGGTTTAGGGCTGCCATCTTTGTCAATAAGAAAGATCTTATGAAAGCTGCCCTGTCGCATCAATACATATGTTCCCTTCGTTGTTGAACGTAAACCTGATCTTATCCCATCTCTGAGTTCCACGATTCGCTTGTATTCATCCTCTTCATCCCGCTTCATGGCTCTCAGTTTCTCTTCAAGTTCATTCAGGTCGGCTTCCTGGTCTTCTTCCTCAAACAACCCGAGCTGATCGCCTTTCTCTTCGTAGATAGCGTACAACGCGAGTTCATTCAAACGTTCCGTTTCATCAAGTATCTGCGCGTCCTCACCGATTGTGTCATGGATTTCCTGTATCCGACCTCTAAGAATGCCGGTGAGCCCGAGATGCCGGTCCAGGGCGGTTTCAGGAAGGAAATTGCAGCCGGATATTTCATCGAACTCAGTACCGATTCTGTCTATCCGACCAAAGCGTTGTATCAGTTTTACAGGGTTCCAATGCAAGTCGTAGTTGATTATCTTGTCGCAATCCTGCAGGTTTAAACCCTCAGCAAGAATGTCAGTTGCTACAAGGGTGTCAATCTCGTCTTTCTTGTTTTTAGGGGCATACTGGGGATTGAACTTTGGGGAGAACCGTCCGACTATATCCATCTTGCGTTTTTGGGAACTGTATATTACTTCTTTGCGACGACCAAGATCTCCCATATGCTCACCTAAATAATACGCGGTGTCGGCATATTGGGTGAAGATGAGCAGTTTACCTTTCCGGAAGTCAGGATGCTTCATTGTTGCCAGAAGTTTCTGGAGCTTTGCATCTTCACCAGGTGGAATTCTCTCTTCACTGACAAGGTCGTGGATTTCTCTGAGTATCACAAGATCATGTTCAATGTCGGCTTTCAGCGCATCGGCATTGAAATCCTCAATGTCATATTTCTCGCTGACCTGCGCCAACGCATCCGCTAAATCCTGCTCTTCCCATGAAAGCTCTTTCCCGAGCAGTTCCTGGGCTTCTTCACCGGCGGGAACAAAGCCTCGTTCCAATGCTTCAAGGAAATTTGCATGGACACGTGATATTCGGCGTATTGTTTCCCTGAACGCATACACGCTTGATTCGAAGCGTTTGAAAAGCATGGAACGCATCAATCCGCGCAGGTTGATTCCGGCGCTGTGAAGGCTCTTATACGGCTCAACCTTCTGTTTTTTCTTACTCACATAATTCCATAAACCGTACCTTGCGTAATACAGTTCGTCCTCGTTTCTCGCCTGAATTCCCGCCGGACCTCCCAGCCGATGTCTTATTTCCTGGTATAAGCCTTTATATGTTTCATCAATACTGTATTGTAAAGTGGTCAGCTTCCTTTTGGGAAAATACTGTTTCCTGCCCTGCACTAAGATATATGCCCTTTTTCGCCCATCCTTGTATGGCTGGAAGTTCTTGGGGTCAACACGCTCATCTGTTTCGGAGTCGAAGCCATAACCTCTCAGTATGTCATTGCGTTTACGGCGAATTAGGATGCTCCTGAGAAGGCCCTGGATTTCCCGTTCACCCTTTTCAATGAGCTTGAAATATTTTTTAAGATCCTGGGGATCAATCGGGAGATTGATATGATCGGTCTGCTGGAACAGCTTGATCTGGTTGTAGATATCCCAGGCTGATTTATTTCGAGGTGTTGCGGTAAGCAGCACTGTCTTCATATCAGGTTGATCAAGGAATCCCTGAAGCACTCTATACCGCTGTGTATCAGGATTACGGAAGTTGTGGCTTTCATCTACAAGCACGAGGTTTCGTGTTTCATAATGATCGAGAAGGCAGTTGCTTTCATCATCTACATCATTATCAGCATCCCTGTCGTGTTTTAACATGCTCATCGGGACAACTATTGCATTGAGTCTGAATTCCTCGTTATAGACTTTCCAGTCTTCCTCAAGTGCCTTTGGGCATATGATCAATGCACGTCTGTCCTGGGTATCGATCAAATACTTCAGAATAGCCGCGCCGATAAAACTCTTCCCTAAACCGACCACATCCGCGATGAACACACCGTTGAAAGTCCTGAGTATGCTTACTCCAACCCGAACCGCTTGTTCCTGGAATTTGGTGAGCGCCTTTTTCAACGGGTCATCCCAGATCAGATGTTCATCCTCTACGAGACGATCTTTCACAAGTTCGTAGATGGACTTCATATAGATATCGTAGGGCGTGGCTTCCTTCAGCGCCCAGGATTCCTGTAATTCCTCCATCAATGCTTTATCGAACGGTTTCGCTTCTTCCCAAAGGCGGTTAAACCAGTCAAGCAACGCGGAATGATTGGCATTGCCACGCACCATTACATTCAGTTCGGTGTTATGAGTAAGCCCTGACAGGGTGAAGTTCGACGAGCCGACTATCCCCACTCCGGATGTTTCCCGGGGAAGCTGTTTGCCGTCCGCATCAAACGCGGGGCCATAGTCAAAGATATAGGCCTTTGCGTGAAGGCGTCCCTTGGTATAGACCTTAACATTAAGTTTGCCATCGGATATCAACCTGAACACGGTGTGCGCGATTTTCTCATTTGCATCCGTCTGTTCAGTCAGTTCCAACGCTTTTCGAAGATTCAGTTTTGTCGCATCAACCGCGAAAGCTGCTTCGGTATCCGCCTGGTAGGATTGTTCCCTGTTGATATTATCCGCCGGAGTCAACCGGGAATATGCTTCCGCCAATTGTTCAAGCGTGCTCCTGGAACCGGTATTGCCGATAAGCAGGCGCAGTTCTTTGAGGTTATCGAGATGCTCCTCTACCGCATGGAGACCGGACAGAAAGAAATAGCCAACGGCAAAATGCGCCTGGGAAGACGCCGGAAGTATCTCGGATATCTTTTCCTTAAGGGTGTTATCCAAGTTGTCTATTATGTCGTGTTGCGGCATCGGGCATACTCCTGAAAGCTGTATTTTAACCTTCCTTACTCTCTTCATACAGGGCGGGATGGTTTGCTGCCAGCCACGTATGTAATTTACTATGCAACGCAATCGCAGATTTTATTGCATCATCGACTTCACTGTCGGAAGTGCTTAGCATACCTTCATATAGCCCTTTGTGTCTTTTTCGCCTTAATGCCTGGAAGTACTTCAAGCGTTTACCATCGGTGCCAAGGGTGAGTCGCAGTGATTCGATGGATTCGTAGTGATGGCCCTCGCCACGTCTTACTCGGTAACCGGGAAGCCTGCAGGGCTGTCTTGGAGCACAGTAGAACAGCTTCGTAGGCTTGTTCAAGCCTTGTTTCATTATGCAGCGAAGAACTCCCCGCGTCATCAAGCCGCCTTTGAACGGCTGCAAGCAAACGTGCGATATCCTTTCCGGTCGGCTTGTGTTTCTTAAGCTTGTTCTGTTTTTCCTTTTCACTGAGGCTCATCCGCTTCACCAATCAGCATTATCTTTTGTCCGGAATGTACCCGGTTGATAAAACTCCCTTCTGTATCGAGTTCGGACCGGTATTCGGGGAGTTTGTAGGTAGTTGCGTTTATTTCGCGGCCGATTTCTTCGGTCACGTTTGAGAGCGGCTCTACAAGATCTACAAGTGAAATATCACCGATCACCATCAGGTCAACATCGCTATCATTGTCGGCGGTTCCATTAGCTATGCTGCCATAGATATAAGCAGTTCTTATCTTTTTCGAGAATGGTTCAAGCGCTTCACGGAGATGATCGGCAATGCCGGTGGTTTTTGTCACGAGCATTCTGAGTTCGGGGTATATCGGGCATTCGGTATTTGCCGAGTAATAGAGCCTGTTTCCAGAGCGTTCCGCGATGACGATGCCTTTCTCGACGAGTTTGTTAAGGATGCGACGCAGTCCAGCCAACTTGAAACCTGTCCGCCTTTCGAGTTCCCGTAGATGGAACTTTGCCTCATCAATGCCGAAGAGTTCATTCAGAACAGCCAACAAGGTTCTGGATATCACGCCACTAAGTATTGAATTTGATAACATATTATTATCAATTGTACACATATTGTTATCATTATCAAGCTATCCTGGTAATTGCAGCCCTTCCGTTTATGCCCGCCAGCCGACCTCCTTGGCGATGCGCTTTATCTGTTTCACGAATGCGTCGTCGGGACGCTTGCGCTTTATCTCATCCCGTGATGATGAGGACCAGCGTTGTCCAGAAGCAACACGATATGCTCGGACAGCGTCTCTTCCCGATTATCTATGATGTCGTGTGGGATTACGACTTATTTTCTTGACCTTCTTATCCTTGTGCCGCCCTGCGTAATAATGACCATGTTTCTCAGATACCCGATTATGGGTTCATAAATATTTTCGTCGGCTAATATCTTCACGCCGAGACCCCGGCCTCCTCATCGGCAAGCATAGCCGCATAATTAAGACAGCCCCTTATATCATCATCAGTAACATTAGGGTATGCCTTCTTTATTCCGTCAAACTGCTCGCCGGCTGCAAGGAGGTCAAGCACTATGTGGACGGGGATTCGCGTTCCTTTTATGCACGGTTTACCGCTGCAGACATTCGGGTCGCTTACTATTCTATCAATCAGCTTGCTCATATTTGCCACCACCTCTCTATACGAATATTATACCTCATTATACTTTGCGTATTAGGATAGCAGCCACCTTTCCGTTTACGCACGCTGATCGATATCCTTATGACGGGGACAGTCATCTGAAGACAGGATGACAGTCCCCATCATTGAACCTGCGGATCAGGATAGCAGCTACTTGCTTCGAAGACTTGCAAGATAGCAGCCACCCGCTCACCATCGATCCGGTAGCTGCTATCTTTCCGTCTTCGGAAAGTAGCTGCTAACCGGTAAGAAAACCTACGCCCTCCAGCCGACCTCTTTGGCGATGCGCTTTATCTGTTTCACGAATGCGTCATCGGGACGTTTGCGTTTTATCTCCTCCCGTGATGATGAGGCCCAGCGGTAGATTTGTTCGATTGAGCCGTAGCCGCGTTTGAAAGCACGGGCGTGTTTCATGCAGTTTTCAACTATGGGTTTGACCTTTGCTCCATCCACTGAGTAAGTTTTCTGCCAGTGAGCTTGATTGTAGTATTTCCGTCACGCACATATACGTCATCATCAAGATGTGTTACTTTTTCACTTGCTTCCACATCGATCCGGCAGATTTCCCCTTCCAGCAAACTTTCGAATTTGATACGAACTTTACCCAAAGGGATGGGTTCAAATCTGTCTTTCAACAGACTGCGGAGTTTTAGCTCGAATCCATCTGCGTTCTTCTTATTGCAAAGGTTGTAATCTTTCTCCAATCCCTTAATCTCGCACAAGTCACTGACCCCGATGATAAGAGTACCCCCTTCAGTGTTTAGAAAAGCGGCAATTGTTTTCAGGGATGAGATGAGAACAGCCTTATCCTTTTGCTTGGTTCTTATATTGTATTCCAGGGTTTCCTTCAATTCGAGTTTTTGGCTTTCCCCTTCGGCTATAAGCCTTAGAATAGGATTAGATATCCAGTAACTGGCGGGTTTCGACATGATATTGGCGCAACGCTTAAGATGGAAAGCGTATTTCTTTTTGACTTCTTCCAAGGCTCCCTGGGCTTCAGCAAGTTTGGAGTACCTGCGGCAATACCAGAGCTCAATCTCTCGGATGTCTTCCTCATTTAAGCTATAAACCTGATACACCAATGAATCAATCTCTTTTTGCTCATTAAGATGATAAGCGTAGCTGGGATCCTTCTTTTGTTTTTTTACTATTGTTCTCACAAGTTGTCCGATCTGGTTAGTCACATTATCCTCAAGAATTGGAAATGGAAGTTCGCTGATATCATCAACTTGAGTACTGACAGTGTGATTAGAAAAGCATTTTATACACATACGTGAAAGTTTTGAACACAGTATTCCAAGCGCAGATTCATTATTAAAAGCTTTTAAGATTATCCTCGAACCTTTGACATCGAATACACCGATTCCACTTAATCTAAATGTGGGTGAGTAAACACCAACATCGGAAAATGTAACTCCTCGCTTAAAATAGAAGCTGGGATTTCTAATTACCGCTTTACCGATCATAGAACCAGGCTTCTTGTAGTATGTCTTCAACCTCTTAACAGCTGATCGTGACCAATCAATATAATAATCTGTAGGTACGAAGTAATTCGGAAGCCAACCACCTGATGCATCACTTGCTCCGCCTTTATCATACGGGACAAAGTGGCGGCCATTATATGTAGAGGGGTTTACGCCATTTATATTCTCATCGTCAGAGAGCCCCTTGATTTCTTCCTCGGTTAGAAGCTTGTTCATTTCGATGACTTTGTAGCTTCCACTTGCAGTTGGGTTTTTTCTTAGATAATAGTGATTATCACCTGTCTGCAGGCCAACTTTAACATCGGCAACATCTCCCAGTTTTATAAAATTGGGATCATTCATTAATCTGAAGATAGAAGGTGAGGCGATGAAAACAGATAGGTTGTCGTATAATGCTATTATATTTTGTTTGTAGGTATAACGAGCATATTCAGTAGTCTGCACATCAGGACCTTTAGCAGCAACAGCATCAAGGTTAGTTTCAAGCATTAACCAGTCATCAGAAGGCAGGTTACGTAAATCACCCGCAATTAGAGAATGCTCTTTTTCAGGAGGTTGCTTAATCAGTGATAGTATGCAGGTATTAACAGTGGCCCCAAATATCCAGGGTGGCAAATCTAATACATGTAGGATGGTTGTTTTCTCGATAAGCCTTTTTCTTAGCGGTCTATGAGTCTTGATTGTACGCCATGTATCAGAAACAATAAAAGTGAAGAAACCTTTTAGTTTTAACAGTTGGAGAGCACGTGCCATAAACAGGCCATAACTATCCCGGCTCTGCTTTTCTTTAGGTCCAGGAAAATAATCAAACCGTAAAGGATCCTTGCACTTATGACCATATGGAGGATTTGCAATAACTATATCAAAACCGCGGTCAGCAAATACCTCTGCAAACTCAACAACCCAGTCAAATCCTTCTATTTCTTTTCCAGCATGAGACCAAATTGAAATTTCCTTCTTTAGTCCGTTTATCTCCTTACGGAGTGTTTTCTTTATACCTGGGTGATGAGCGCATATGTATTCATCTTTCTTCTTTACATATTGCTTGACAACTTCATCACGGAAACTTTGGACACCCTGGGGATCAGGTGCGGTCAGACTATCCCCAACCTCAATCTTGAAATCAAGGTTAGGCAGTGGTTCGGGGTTATCTCCATCGTATTCAACAACCAAGGTCAGCCATAATCTAAGTCGAGCTATATTCACAGCAAACGGGTCGATATCCACGCCGTAAAGGCTGTTCTGGATAATTTCGAGCTTACGCTGGTAGTCGTCCCGCGCGGAAACTTCCTGAGCCCTCGTGTCAAGCAGTTTGATTAAGGAGTGGATCTCATGCAGCATACCCACCAGATATGCACCACTACCGCACGCTGGATCGCATATTTTGACCCTGCTGAGTTTGCTAAGTAGTTCCTTCGCGGTTTTTACTGAGATGTCCCCCAGTTCATTTTCATTGATCAAATCTTCATAACCACCAAGAAAACCCTTGATGGCTTCCCTGCTCATAAAACTAACAACCGTTTTGGGAGTATAGTAACTCCCACTCTCCTTTCTTCCCGTAACGAGTTCCTCGAATACCTTCCCGAGCATCTCCGGATCTATAGCCACTTCCTGCTCGATGGGGGTGCTTTCCGTTACGGTGAAATTGAAGCGATTAAACAGATTTTCCAGAATGACCTCGATCACTTTATCCGGAACGATAACACCATCAAGCCTGTCATCTTCTTCTTCCTCAAACAACCCGCCATTCAGATAAGGGACTTCACCGATCAAGTCACGCAAAGTTTTTGAAGATGTAACACCCTTACCAGAGGGGTTGTTCAAACCTGTGAAAAATAGAATCTTCAGTTTTTGAGAGTAGAAGTTGTCACCAGCGCTCCTCTCCAGTTTATATCCTTCCCACAGGGCGTGAAGATAATCCTGGCTGTCCCCATAATTCAACCAGCCTTTTTTCTGTATGAATGCGATGAACATCAACCGGTTGAAGAGTTTTTGAGTAAACAGCCTTTTTGCTTCCTGGTCCTTTATTCCCTTGATCTTGCTTTCAACGTATTCAAATACTTCTTTGTATTCCTTATAAAAATCGCGAGTTACCTTCTCAACATCAAACGCCTTGTCCTGAAGTTCTTTGAGTCGAGTGGCGGTGGTGCCGGTCTCGTAGCGGAGCATGGCGATCCGTTCGGGCGCGGTGCGGAGGCGCTCGTGCTCGCCGATGACGATACGCCGCAGCACGCGTTTGCCGGTTCTTTCCTTGACGTTTATGAAATGCCAGTAGCTGCCGTCTTCATTTGATACGACGAGAAGATGTTCGCCGATTTGACTGTCAAGTTTTTTCGAGAGCTCGCGCTCATATGTTTTCAGAAGTTTATCGCCTTTCATACGGGCGTATGCGACCTGGAATCCCGGACGCTTGGCGATGAACTTAGCCTCGGCGAGCGGTTGCTTGAGACCGTCGGGCCATTCACGGGTGGGAATCTTATCGCTGATATATTTGTAGTTGAGGATGCTTGAGATCAGGCGTTGGAGCGAGTCTTCGCCTTTGAAACTGGAGAGCTCATCATATACGCGCTTTGTGATTTCATCGGTCATGGCTTACCCCTCGAAGGAAAATCCTGTTTAATATATTGCTTGAATTTAGCATAGAATGGGCATATTAAACAAGTTGATCTTTATAAATGGGGACAGTCCCGCGAAGACTTGGGACAGTCCCCATTACGTCAGTCCCCATTACGGAGATTTATTCATGAAGGCGGACTGGCAGGGGCTGTTGAAAAAGTAAGGATGTGCCGAAAAAATGGGACAGGCCTCAGTAGTG
>CBDVBS010000051.1:0-13044 GCA_965372275.1 uncultured bacterium
CCGAAGCTCCGTTCGGCGTGACCGGACTCGAAACGATGTTTGCATCGCTGCATGATGAACTGGTGCTGCCGGGCAAGATAACTTTGCTCAAACTCATCGAACTTCTGACCTCGAAACCGCGCGGCTTATTCAACCTCACACCGGTTTCGCTTCAACCCGGTTCACGCGCCGACATAGCTATTATCGACCTCGGTGAAAACTGGGCGGTGGAAGCGGAAGATTTCCTGAGCAAAGGTAAGAACAACCCGTTTATCCACGATTTCTTCACAGGTAAAGTAGTGTGCACGATCCATCGCGGCAGGCAGGTATTCCAGACGGATGATTTTCCCGAAATGTAAAATTTCCTGAAATACGAATAAATGCTTCTTAAACCGCATCTAACTTAATGGAACCGCGAAATCGCCTTTACGAAATAACAAAGCCACAGTGGGAATACTAACACCCACGACAGGAAAGGCGGCCGGTTCCGATTTGATTTATCCCCAAGGCAAACTGAATTCCATCAGATAGAATATGATGCGGTGTTTCGGCAACAAGTTGTGCTGCAGTAATGTTTCGGCAACAAGTTACCGAAACACCAGAATTCCTGGTGCCACGGATAAGCGACCTCTTGGGAGCTTACCCGTGTCTTACTCACTCGCTACCGATTCCGGGTGGCACTGACAAGCGGCTAATCAATGTCAATATCCCAATCACACTTCGGAGCTTGTCAGTGTCCTTGTCCACTCCCTGATGGTCTTGGCTCGGATGCTCAACCTCCGGGTGCCACGCCCAGTCCGAGTCTTCGAGGATGGGCGTGCTCCCCAGACCTTTCATCATCTGCTATCATATCCCAACTATGCCAACTGAATTTGAATCAACCGGCGACATCCACGACCTCATACGTATGGTCGATACCCTCCTCGGCGAAGACGGCTGCCCGTGGGACCGCAAGCAGACCGTCGAGGACTTCACTAAATATGTCCGCAACGAATCACAGGAAGTACTCGACGCCATCGAAGCGGGCGACTGGGACAACCTGCGCGAGGAAGTCGGCGACCTGATGTTCCTCTGCGTCTTCCTCTGCCGCGTCGCCGAGAAGGAAGGCCGGTTCACCCTGAAGGAATCGGTCGAGAACCTCATCGAAAAGATGATACGCCGCCACCCGCATGTCTTCTCCGACACCGAAGTCTCCGGCCCGGATGAAGTGGTAGATAATTGGAATGAGATAAAGAAGAGGGAGAAAAAGGGAAAGAAATAACTTATATTTTAACCAAACAGGAGTGTGAGAAATGGCGATTTATGACAAAAGATGGATGCTGTTTGTAGATGGGGAAAATTTCACAATTCAAGCACAAGGTATTGCAAAGGAAAAGGGCCTACCTATTGAGAAGCATCAGAGATTTATGAAAGATACATATTTTTGGATGGGGGCTGAATTTTGGAAATTTTACGAAGGACATTGTGGAAAAATATGGCTTTTCGGGCAAAAGCCAATACGACAATATTACTATACGACAGTTGTTGGAGATAGCATAAAACTCAAAAATATCCAAAAGACAATAAGGGGATGGCAATTTGAGCCAGTTTTATTTAAAAAGCAAGAACAGAAAACGAAAACAAAAGCCGTTGATATCACTTTGGCAACTCACATGCTCAGTCACGCCTTCCGTGATAATTATGACGTTGCCGTATTAGTTGCTGGGGATGGTGATTATGTGCCGTTAGTTGAAGAGATAAAAAGGGCAGGTAAAATTGTCTGGCTGTTCTTTTTTGACAAACCATATGGACTGAATGAGAACCTTTACTTAGCTTGTGATATGTATAAACCTATGACAAATTGGCTTATTAAAACCCTTACTAAATTGAATGAGAAACAAGATTAAACCAATCAGGCTCCCTTTATCAGTTTAATCAAATCGTCCAATTCCTCATCAGTAACCTGCTGACCCCTCATCGTCCTGAAAAGAGCCGGGAGTTTTGCGAGCACTTCCTTGTCCGAGAGCAAATCAGCCGGGAAACTTCCCACCTCGGCGGCGGCCAAGTCGAAAAATGTCTGCCAATCATCTGACCCTTTCTTGATTTTGAGCATTCTGGCATACTCTTTCAACTTTTCCTCGCTCTGAGGTGGCGGTAGTTTCCCGCGTTCCATCTTGCTGATATTTCCCGGATCAAGTTCATGCATCAAACAAAACTTCCTCAGTGTTAAGCCAAGCACGACCCGCCTGGCCTTAAAGAATTTGGCAAAGTTCAGCTCCATTTTCCTCTCCAATCAACTGTTGTAATTATTATACAACATTGTAATTAAAATACAACCCCCTTTGCGGTTTTTTTCATTAACGTTTATGGTTGTAATCGTAGTAACACATGAAAAATCGTACCGGCATAGATTTGACCCAGGGAAACATCCTGCGCAATATTCTCAAACTTGCACTGCCCATAATGCTGAGCAACCTCATCATGACCTCCTACATCCTCGTTGACACATTCTGGCTCGGGAAACTCGGTGAACATGCACAGGATGCGGTCGCCACCACCGGCATCGCGTTTCGCCTGATAAATTTCCTGCGTTCGTTCGGCATGGGGCTGATGGTCGCCGGTACCGCGCTTGTCGCGAGATACAAGGGCGCCGACAGACCGGACCGCATACGTCTCGCCATCGGTCAATTCGGGCTGGTGCTTGTCATCTATGCGCTCGTGTTCATCGTGCTGAGCATCATATTCCTCGACCCGATACTCCGCATGTTGAATACCCCCGATGAGATATTCGGCTCCGTCAAGGGTTACCTGCAAATCTCTCTCATAAGCGTATTCTTCGCGCTCATGTTCATGTTCTACCAGAGCACATCCCACGGACTCGGCGACAGCATCACCCCGATGTATATCCTCATCGCGACAACGCTGATCAATGTCGTACTCGACCCGCTCATGATATTCGGCATCGGACCGTTCGCGCGGCTTGAGATCATCGGCGCGGCGTATGCCACTCTCATAGCCAAGGGCGTGGGCGGCGTTGCGGCAATCGCATTCATGCTGATGCGCGCGCGTGATGTCCTTCCCCGCCCGCGTGACTTCTTTCCCAACAGGGAGATGCTTGGCAATGTCGTCAAGATCGGATTCCCGGTGGCAATAAGCCGTTCGGTGTCGGGATTCGGGTTCCTCATATTGCAGGGATTCGTTAATTCATTCGGCCCGGCGGTCATCGCGGTAAATTCCATCGGCGCGCATTTCATCAGCATGTACATGATGCCCTGCATGGGTATCGGCAACGCACTCGCCGCGACAGTCGGCCAGAATCTCGGTGCCGGGAAGATTCGGCGCGCGGAGCAGGCGGTGTGGGTTTCATTCAGATTCATAATCTCGATCATGTTCGTCGGGTGCGCATTGATGTATCTCTACGGCGACGTCTTCACCCGCGTGTTCATAAACGATGCAGAGGTTATTGAGATCGGCGTACGCATGTTCAAGCTGAAAGCGTTTGCATCGTTCTTCTTCGGATTCATATTCGTATTCAACGGCGTATTCAACGGCTCCGGTTACACCGCCCCGGTTTTCTATCTCAGCATCACTCGTCTGTGGGGAATGAGGATCCCGCTTACATACATCCTCTCGGGTATTCTCCTCGGATATCCGGTCTTTGCCGACAGTTTCGCTTCCGGTTTCTTAGCGAAGGTCGCCGTGCCGCTTTCGGCGCATCCGTACGATGCCCTCTGGTGGTCAATGATATTCAGCAACTTCATCGCCGCCATATGGGCGTTCCTCATCTTCAAACGCGGCACATGGAAGAAAACGAAATTCAGATAAGAACATAGTCCGGAAAACGATATGCCGGAATATGAAACTACGCCATTGCGGGAATGAAAATATAAAGTATAATTAAGTTATAATTTATGAATTGGGATGACTGGAATGTCGAGGCCAAAATTTCCTTTAGCAATAGTCCTAAGTGTACTGGCGTTAATGTTGCTTATGCTGCCATCCCTCAGCGGATGCAGCAACTCAGGTCTCCCGACCGAGCCGGGGGTGACTGATTTCAATCGCGAACCGTTTTTCGAGCCGATGCCCGGTATGAAACATTTCACAATTCAACCCGTTGGCCCGTCCGGGATGTTCGGCCAAGAAGGATATTCGCCAATTTGTGAAGATGTCCAGCCCGTCTTCTCGGTGAAAATTTACGCCCCGTCAGACGGTCCCCTGGCGAATGTGCTTAATGTGACCATCCACACAACCATCGACGGGCAGAAGGTTAAGAACAAACCCAACCCAGTTACCGGTACAGTGGATTTCTCCCCCTCTGCGCCGCTCTCAACCGGAAGACACAGCGCCGTTATCCAACTGACACTTGAGAACAATGCCTATCCGCCCGTTGTCAGGAACTGGTTGTTTGATGTTTATAACGAACCTCCAAGGATAACATCTGTACTGGTTGATGATGCGAAGAACCAGGCCATAATATTTTTCGACCGGCCGGTACCGAAGGAGCAGGTTCAGGACATAAGCCGGTGGAACATCAATTCGGAATCATTCGCCTTGAACATCGATGTTCTACCAGGATTGATGAGCGCTATTATCGACACCGAATCGAACCTCAAGGAATATTTAGATTTGCCCATTCCGGTCATCCTTGAGTTCATATCGGATAAGGGCAGTGTTCTATTCACCATATCCAAAGGTCCATGCGGAAAATCGGGTTCTCGAAACGCCCAGGTATGGCCGGATTGTGCACCCGTGGATGAAGGAGATTTCACCGCTTTCCCCGGCGCTGGAAACCCTCACCATTTCTTTGAGAGTGAATTCAGCGCCTGGTGCTACCGGATGGAGGTTGAGCCTAATCATTGCCCGATAAGCTCAACCGCTGACTACACGACCGGTTGCATCGAGCATGTCTGGCCGTGGGATGAATTAGAGCTTGATTGCGGGTTCTCGGAGAATGAGGACAACCCGACGATATCGAACATCACCACTTACACCGGGGGGTTCATCATTGAAGACCCGCCCTGTTACGACGATCCGAGCTGTTTCTATCATACCTTTACGTACTCTCCCAGCACCAGTATTTCGTTCGCTGGAGAAATATGGGCAGATAACGATTTAGAGCCGCCGCCACCGGAGGAATTAGACTTCGAGACATATGTCGGCCAGGCGGCGGTCTCATTCAGCGCGGATTTGCAGAATCCTGATATCATCTGCGGGCCGTTCATCCTCACCGGGTGGCAGGCGGCGAGGGAGATCGAGGGGTTGATAAGCGATCCGGGGGACAGCGTGTTTCATTACGGGCTTTACGATCCGCCGACGGTCGAGGAATATATCGAGAAACTACGGACAGAATGGGCGGATCATATTTTCGTCTTCGCCGGTGGAGCCGATCCGGGGGGGAGTCTGTTTCCTTTTGTGCCGCTCGAACTCGATATATATTCCGAGACGTTCGCATGCCCGCCGACGGTTGCGGTAACCGATGGCTTCCTGCTTATGCGCGACTACTACCCGCTCGGGGCGCTTCCGGGTGATTACGGGTACGGCGATGAGACGATCCCTTGGGCCGACTCGATGAGTTACCCGCTGGGATATCCAATTGACGGTAACGCTTACCGTGAGGAGCAATACGCATTGTGGGACCTCACCGTCTATGGTTACGTTGATGATATCTGCGACGAAGATGGCTTCTCGATGCGCGTCCGCGTCACCGACCACGTGGGTAACTGGAAACGCAGCGGGATGATTGAGGATATGCAGATCGGGGTGCCGGGTGTTGATGAAAATGAAGTCCAAGTAGTTTCATTGCATGCTGTTGATCCAACAATAACATACTCTTGGCAGTTTTCCGGCCCTGCTCCTGAACAATTAGGACTCAACAAAGGTATTGCCAGCATAATCCACCTTAGGGACGTTGAAGGGAAGGCATACATAACATATATTGCCAAAATAACAGCGACTCAAACACCACCTTTGACTATATTTGGCTCTGCAACAAGTACTGAAACGCCAGACCCCGGCCCCGCCTGCGAAACATCCAATTTCTTGACGTTTTATCTTCTTGAAGATCCGGTCTTAATAAACGATCTAATTGATCTTCTTGGTCCGTTGCCTGAATGCGGGTTCTTCTATTCGTCAATGTTAACGATTCAGGATACACCAAATGCGGGAGGTGGCGGCCCTCTGCTGAACACAATATTTGTTTCGAGCAGAGATGATTCGTGCTGGCCCGAAAACCGTGATGACCACACATTTATTGCTGCAAATAGTGCTCCTTTAATACAAGGTGGACCAACTTTTGACTTCGAAGGCTACAGTAATAACCTAAATTATGGCAAAAGGAGAGGTAGTGGTCGCGAAAATCCCGATCCTTCAGATGATGAATTCAAACTGGCTTGGTATAATTACGAAAGGATGATAAAAACTGGTGGTTTTGAGATGGTAACCGCAGAGTTGGGCTCAAAGGAGCTTGCCCTTCCAGTACAATCCCAGGCGAACTTAGTTTTTATTAACTCTCATGGCGTTTTTGGTCAGGTTGCGCTCCCTGAGATTTCTCAATTCACTGATCAAGGTCAAAACGAACCAGAATACGTATATTTTTCTGCCCTTTCTTCTGATCCATTACGCTATGACTTTGTGCCGGAATTTTATACCAAATTCCCTTTCTTTAAAAAACAGGTGTATGCTCCACCATATGCTGATCCATCCTGGTTAGTTCTTTGTTCATGTTCTCAGTTGAGCCTTGCAGGCTCTCCTGAATCAGCACGGGATTACTGGCATTCAAAATTATATGACGGCCCTAATGCAGATAAGTATTTTGATTGTATAGCCGGATATAGAGATAATGTTGATTGCACGGAGACCAGTTCTGGCTGGATTGCATTATTCCTGAAATATTGTGCTGATGATTTTTCAGATATGTTAGAGGATGGCGCCGTTTATGATCCTGATTACTATGCTTGGGATATGTATTATTCCAACGTAGATGGTCAATCAAATAAGGTTAATTGGCTCGTTGACGCCTGGCTTGCGAGCCATATCAAGGAAATACGTGACTGGTTTACTTACAAGGATTTCGCAGAGACTGCTTTACATGCAAGGGCAATAAACGACAATTATTGCTGGTATATCAAGGAGGAATTCAAACCATCAAATATACCACTACTACAAAAGAAAGTATATTTAATATATCGAACAAACTGGAATGGTGATGAATTGTGATCAAATACTATATTCTATTATTAACACTAATTATTAATCCTTTTTCATGTCGCAGTGTTCAAGCAGTAGAATATCTTATATCTGATCCAGTTCAACATGAAGCATCGATAACTAATTTGTTTGGCCATTTTGTAGAATATATTTCACTTGGTAATGAGATACCAATTAACCCGGACACCGTTAAGGAGCATTTTACCGATATTAATTTTTACGATTATTTAAATGTGAGCTACGTAAAAGAAGATAAATCTGCAACATCACAGGACCTTCAGTTCGTCAATCCTCTTCAAGATTTACACTCCCATCTTAAATATAACAGGATTCTCTACCTCCGAGCATACTCGGTTGATGATAATAACGAGAAATCCTATTTCGGCTTTACTTTCCTCTATATTCTACCTTCTGATTATTACGCTGATTACGTTTCCGATCGAGTCAACTGGGAAGGTATCGTTGAGCTGGAAGATCAAAGCAGTATCCCTTATAACTTAATGATCCCGGACGGGAATATAGATCCTATCATGATAAGGTTAGATTTCTTTAAGGATATGCCAATATTAGATGAAGCCAATATATTCTGGGAAAGGAGTTAGATATGAATTATAGAATTAGGCTTGTGATACTGTCCGCAATCCTTGTCTTTGCATCCAATATTATCGCAAAAGCAGAGGTTTATGATTGTGGCTATGGTTCAATATGTGATGTCCTGAAACTCGGTAACTATTTGTATATTACATCGACTGATGAAAATAAGGTCATCGAATATAATACAGTTAATCAACAGATTGAAAGAACATGGGATACCGGCGATAAATATCCTATGTTTATAAAAAAACGGCCAGGATACGATGAATTAGCTGTATTGCTACATCTTGATATTGGGGAAACCTTAACGAGAACAATAGGGCTTATTGACTTAAATAGTGGCATCTATAATGAAACATCGCTTATACCAATGCCAATATTGAATTTCGACTATGATGAAAGTGGAGACAATATCTATCTCTGTTTAGGAGAACAGCTAATTGCAAAGGGGGAGTTAGTTAAAATAGACTGTGTAACTTGGCTTGAATACGATAGGATAGGAACAAATGATTACCCACTTGGCATAGGTTGCCTATCTTCTGATGCTATATTCACAAGTAGCTTGGATACGATTCCAACTTACTATTCATACGACGGTATGGAAAGTCCGGGTCCTCCATATATGAGTCAGGTGAACAAATACACTGATGTGAGTAGGCTTACACTCGAAGACGAGATAATTATGCCTGAGGGATTGAACTATCTCGAAAAAATGGACCAAACAAGAGTTGTGACAATGCATATTCCAATGAATGAAGGAAGTCCTCAATTATGCATAATTGATTCTGAGGGAATAATCACGGATACTGTTTACAACCCGGAGATAAAAGGTGTATTAGACGCAGCTTATTGCGCATCGACTGATAAATTGTACGCAACAGTTGTAGTGGATGGAGTATATGATCCTGAAGTAGACGTACCTAAATTAGAATATTGTGGTCACTTATTAGTTTATGATTTAAACGAACAGACTGCCGTACTGTTTGAGGATTACTTTGATCATAATGTTAGCTTGATAAACCTGTGTGATAACAAGCTGGTTATTAATTCAATGGATTCATCAATAGTATACGTAATCGAACCATTTTAGGGTTTGGCAAAGCATGAATGAAAAAGTTGGCAGTTCAGATAAAAAGAACCTTGGAACAGCGCAGTACCAGCAAGGGAGATTGAGGGATTGATAAGCGATCCGGGGGACAGCGTGTTTTACTATGGAATGTCCACTCCCTTCCGACTTCGCTACACTACGTCGGACAAGTACGGTCGTGGTTCGGATATCCGGAGATGAAAAAGCCCGGGGGTTGGCCGGGCTGTAAAGTCAAACGCGGGGGAGTCATTCTCAATATCCGTAAACATAAACGTTGTCGATGAACCATCCCTTGAATCCATTATATAACGAGTCGCTCGTGTAGAAACGGAACACAACGTGGGCGTTTGTGTTGGTCATGTACGGTGTGATGTCATACACGAGGTGATGCCATACGCCGTCCCTGTTAAGGCCCCCGGAGCTTACCGGGTCGCCGGACTGGCTCGGGTCGATGGCCGGGTTCAGGAAATCGAGCGCGGTATCGAACCCGGTATCGTCACGGATAAACACCTCGCAATAATCGAACATCCCCGAATTCATCGACTCGATCTCCCAGAAACTCTGGAAGGCAAACAGGCCGTTTGAATAGCCGCTGAGATCGATCTCCGGGCTGACGGCGTAGCCGCCGTGATCCATACCCATCATCGTATCCCCGCCGCCGCCGGGAGACTGATCCGCCAGATCGTACAAGCCGATGAAAGAACCCTCAGCCTCGCCGCCGTACCACATGTAGCGTGTATTGGGTCCGGGGTTGTAATCACTTACGGGAGGTTCGGGAATTATCGCGCCGTCATCTTCGTCAGGGGCAATATAGACCCATCCGTTGGTGGCGCATATATTGACGATGCCCGAATCCCATTCCTGAACATGCCACTGGTTCATTCCCGAGCCTGATGCGTACGGCTCAAAAGTCCATCCGGTGCTCAATTCGAAATTCTCCTCGTAGATAACCGTCTTGCCGATATCAATGGGATTTAGCTCGAAGTGAACGTTTGGAACGGTGATATTGTGTTCTATCATTACGCTGGTGCTTAGTTCAACCGCTTCATAGCCGGGGGCGGAGCAATAGACAGTCCACTGGTAAGCGGGAACGTATTCCCAGGAGTCAGAACTGCACATGACTTCGGTCACCGAGTAGTAGCCGCTATCCTTACATGCCGCCCCGCTCGAGAATTTCGGCTGAGGGGACAAGGCCCATTGATCAAGGTCGTCCGAACGCACCCTGACTGATGCATCCGGGATCGGATCACCGGTACCCGCGTCGGTGACTTTTCCCACCACACCGCCGGTGTAAGGATACGGATTCGGGTTCGGATCACCCGGCAGGTTCAGGCCGAAATCGGCTTCGTATATTTCACCGCCGGGAACGATTACGCCATTGCAGACCATGATGTCATACCCGACGGTTGAGATGGCCATGTCATAAATACCCGGCTCCACTGCAACTGAATACATTCCACCAGCGACATATTCGGGCGGAGGCTGATATCCAAAGATATCCTGGTTGAATGTGCTCACTTCGGCACCGTCGAGATCGACCATGGTATAGCAGTCGAATACCCTTCCGGTAATATACTGGTTGCCCCCTTCGATAACTTCCACGTCGATATAGTCATAAAGTTTCAGGTTGTAATCGACGCTCTTCGCGGCAATCAGGCAGGTGTATTCCCCGATTTCCGCGCCCTCAGTATTCGAGAATGTCACCGACCACATGCCGCTGATGGGGTCGTAGATCAAATCCTCATAGCCGCCGGTGATGTCGTGCAAATCCACCTGTACGCTTTCGATATCATCCTGGTGGTCGTTCACCCGGCACCTGATCGTGCCTGAGCCGCTTGCCGGTGTGAGGGAACCGGAGTATTCCTGATCGATTATCTCGTATGGCTCCTTGCAGTTACCCGGCCAGGATACGTCGATGGCATAATCAATGTTGAATAGCGGCGGTGGCGGCGGGATATAGACCTCGTAAATCTCGTTGTACACACTCGTCATCGGGAATATCCTGTCCGGGGATGTTTTTGCGAACGCCCTGAACGGGTTGACCTGTTCGAGCTGGTCGTAGAGGACTATGTAATCATCGGGATTCATCAGCGCGATCGGCTTGGATGGTTTGAGGTACATGATTCCCCGAACATCGTAACCTGACAGCGTCGTGGGATTACGAAGTGTTACCTCGACTGTGAATATCTTTTCGAGGGGGTCATAGCTCACCAATGCAACCGTGATGCAGTTCAGGTTCGGGCATACGTACGGGTCGGTTAACAGTGGACGCACATTGAAATGCGCCTGGGCGGTGTGATTCTCAATGACTTCGATTGTTTTCTCCACGGTGTTGAAAACGAAAGTGCAGAACAGCCACGGGTCATGGCCCTTCCAGTCTTCCGGCTGGAGATTTGTATTGATCAGTGGTGAGCGATAATCCCTCAACTGCTCGTCATTGCCCGGCGCAAACGGATTGCCTCCGCCTCCCGAACAACTTGTAATCACCACGATCAGAATCCCCAGGACCAAATAAAACCAGTATCGTCCGCTCATTTAATCCTCCCTTGGAAATCTTCTTAAAAGCATTACAGAATTAATTCCTGTTTGAATATCAACCCTTTCGATACTGCTGAACGGGGTTATATGATATGAAAATGAATTACGGCCTCTCGTCAAATTATAGCAAATATGGCATCACAAATGGTTCGTCCTTGCCGCGTCGCCATAACCGGATTATACTGCCTATAGTAAGTTAGATGCATATTTGATGCGATTTAATGGAGCCCGATAACAGCATTCCGATTTAGTTGCATCTGTTGATGGCGAGTTGGGCCACGGGATAGTGCATTACTGAGATGAGGAAAATGATGAAAAAGATAGTCCTTTTGCTTGTGATAACCCTCTTCCTTGCGGGATGCAGCGGCGAACCCGAAACCCCCGCGGAAAGATCCATGGAAGGCAAGTTCGTCGAAGTCAGCCCCGTGATGATGGGTTACCTGTCCTTCGACCGCCCGGTAAGCGGTGTGCTCAACGCAGTTCGGGATTCAATAGTAAGCGCCGAGGCGTCCGGAGATGTAGCGAAGATACACATCGATAAGGGTGAATCGGTCACGACTGGTGAGGTCGTGTTATCCCTCGATGACAGTATGCTCCGCCGACAGATGGAGTTTGCCAGCGCGGGATATGACCAGGCGAAGGCGGCATACGAGATTGCCGTCGACCCTTTTCGTGAAGAGGATATGATCCAGGCACGCGCGGCTTTAACCGCGGCACAGACGGCATATGAAGTCGCAAAGTCAGATTACGAACGCAACAAGCAGCTATTCCAGAATGGCGTCGTCTCCCAGCAGCAACTCGATTATTCAAGGCAGACCATGGAAGGTGCTCGTGCCCAGTTCGTGCAGGCCGGGGAGACACTAAAAAAAATGGAGGACGGTCCCCGCGAGGAAGAGATAGAAAGGGCAAACGCCGCGTTATCTTCGGCGGAAGCAAATTTCAGGATTGCCAAAGAAAATCACGCTAACGCATTTATAAAAAGTCCGTTTGATGGAATAGTGGCTGAAATATTTTTCGATCCGGGCGAACTGGTCGGCCCGGGTACACCGGTATTCAGGGTGGTTGATCCGTCCGAGCTTATCATCGAAGCAAGCCTCTCGGACAGCGAACTGGCCGGACTTGCCGAGGGAAACAATGTGGAGGTTACAGTCGATGCGCTTATGGGCGAAACATTCAACGGTACCCTCACCTATTTGGCACCCGCCGCGGACGCGATGAGCCATGTTTTCAAGATCGAGATATCCGTGCTGAACGAAGACGGCAGACTGAAACCGGGCATGATCGCCCATGCCGGACTTGAACGTAACGGGAAGGACTTCCGTCCGCTTGTCCCGGTCGAAGCCCTGCTCACCGAAAATGCCCAGAGGTTTCTCTATGTTGTCGAGTTTGGAGAAGGGGAAAACAAGGGTGTGATACGCAAGCAACCCGTCACCGTGATGAATTTCTCCTCGAAATATGCCGAGGTCATATCTGGTGTCGAGGAAGGCGAACTGGTGGTCATAAGGGGTCTACGCGGATTGACCGAGGGGGAAGAAGTTACAATTCATATCACCGAGTGGAGTCCGTAGGTCGCACTCAAGACTAATCATACCTGCAAGCATTTGTAAAATAATTGGGTACCGCACCTTTCACAGGCTGTCGGGGAAGTGGGTTTCATGGTT
>CBDVBS010000052.1:0-13014 GCA_965372275.1 uncultured bacterium
TAAGAAGCCCGATCTAATCACGAAGCCGTATATCTCTGGGGAGCCAAGGTGGAAATCTGTAGCCCCGGGGATTTTTAACTGTTTATTTGACAAAAGGAGGCCTTAATGTTCGACAAGCTTCGCGAGTGGGAACAGAACCGTCACGACTACGCCAAGGCTTGGAAGGAACGTACCGGCGGGAAGGTTATGGGATATTTCTGCACTTACGTGCCGGAAGAGATTCTCTACGCCGCCGGGATATTGCCCGTGCGAATCCTCGGAAGCCACGAGCCCCAGGATGTAACGGAACCGCACATATTCGGCATGTTCTGCCCGTTCTGCCGTGACTGTTTGGCGCAGGGACTGAAGGGTCGCTACGACTACCTTGACGGGGTAATGATCGCCCAGTCGTGCCTGCACATACGGCAGGCGTTTACATCATGGCAGAAGCATGTGCCTGTTGATTTCAGTTATTACCTGTGTATGCCGCACCGTGTTCAAAGCCCGCGGGCGCTGCCGTTCTATGTTGAGGAACTCAGAGTATTTAAGGATAAGATCGAGGAATGGACCGGTAAGAAGATCACCGATGATGATCTGGATAAATCAATAGAAATTTTTAATGAGAACCGTCGGCTTATGCATGCGGTTTACGATTTGCGTAAGTCGGACAATCCGCCGCTTTCCGGCGAAGAGGCCATGGAGATGATCGTCGCCGACCAGGTGATCGACAAGGCGGAGCATAACGAGGAACTCAAGAAACTGCTCAAAGAATTATCCAACCGTAAAACTGAACGTGAAACCGGCCTTCGCCTTATGGTTCTGGGCAGTGAGAATGACGATATCAAGTTCATCAACATGGTGGAATCCTGCGGGGCGACTTTTGTTATAGACGATCACTGCACCGGTTCGCGTTACTTCTGGAACGAGGTTATACCCGGGGATGACCGTATCGAAGCGATTGCCGCGCGTTATATCGATCGGATTCCCTGCCCGTCGAAGGACTGGGAGGAGCGCACGCGGGTTAAGCATATCATTAAACTCGCCAAAGACTGGGACGTGGATGGAGCGATCGTAATTCAGCAGAAATTCTGCGATCCGCATGAGATCGATATGCCGGCGATACGTAAAGCGTTGAATGAGATTGGCATTAAAAGCCTTTTCCTTGAACTCGATGTAACGGTACCGGTCGGGCAGTTCAAGGTCAGGGTGGAAGCGTTCCTCGAAATGATCGGAGACGAAGATCTGTTTGATTAATTGGGAGATGAAGGATGGTCAAGCAAAAATATAAAACAGCACCGCTGAAATTATGGAACAGAGCGAAGGAGATTCGTAAGAATTACTACCTTGATTATGCCAAGGCGCATGAGAGGGGTGGAATAAGATGGGCCGGTGGCGCCTGGACATTAGGCGCGGTGACCGCCGGGCTTGGTGATGATGTCTGGAGTCTCACCAGCGAACCGTATTCCGCGTCCATTGCCGCCAACAAGGATTTCTCCATGGAATGCATGGAAGCGACCGAACGTGCCGGTTACGCACGTGACCTGTGCTCCTACATGCGCAACTACTGGGGCTCTGTGATCCTGAACAAGTACCTATGGGGCGGGGAGTTCCCGAAACCGGATTTCATCTGGCAAGACCACATATGCTGCAGCCACGCCAAGTGGTACCAGGTCGTGCAGGACCTGGAGCCGGGGATCCCGGCATTTACTATCGATGTAGCGGCGGGAGCATATAAAGACATCAACGAGAACAAGATAAATTATCTCGTCGGGCAGATGCATGACGGCATCGAGTGGCTCGAAAAGATCACCGGCAGGACATATGACGATCAGAAACTGATCGACGCAGTCAATAATGAATGCCGGGCGACGTCCGTATGGGCAGAGATATGTAACCTTAATAAGGCGATCCCGGCACCGCTCGATGAGAAGACGATGTTCTCACTCTACGTGCTCGGCACATTGAACAAACATTCGAAGGAAGTCGCCGATTACTACGAGGAACTGCGCGATGAAGTGCAGGAGCGCGTCGATAATGGCATTGCCGCTATTGGCAATGAGAGATGCAGATTGATGTCCGACACCCAGCCGCCGTGGAGTTTTTTAAAAGTATTCCGTTACCTCGAAGAATTTGGGGCTTTGTCAGTCGGCTCGCTTTACACATTCGGGCTGATCGGCATCTGGGAAGTCAAGCCCGACGGCACATGGGGACCTCGGACAACCCCCGCGCAGCAGGGCATCGAGATCAAGGACCGCGAACAGGCATTGCGAATCTATGCCGACTGGAACCTGAGCAAGCCCGAGTGGCAGCATTTCTATTCAACGCACCTGAAGACCGATATGATGGTTCGCATTGCGAAGGAATGGTCGCTTGACGGCGTGATGCTCCATTACAACCGTGGATGCGAGGGGCTTTCGGTCGGGATTGCCGAGAATCGCCTCGGGCTTATCGAGGCCGGGTTCCCGGTGATGACATTTGAAGGGAACATGGGCGACGAGCGCGAATTCGATGCGACAAAGACGATGGCGCGTATCGACGCATTCATGGAGACATTGGAAATCAAGAAAGACTGAACCGGGGATGCTATCCCCGCAAATTAGATAGACCAGGAGTTTACAATGATAACCGCTGGAATCGACATGGGGTCGAAAAATATCAAGGTCGTAATCCTCAAGGACGGCGAGAAAATCGGCAAGGGACTTGTATTGGCCGGTTTCGAAACTATTAAATCCGCCGAGGAAGCATTCGCAATGGCGCTCGACGCTGCAGGCATAAAGATGGAGGATCTGGACAGCATTGTCGCCACCGGGGCCGGACGTAAGCATGCCCCGTACACCGATAAGGATATTACCGAGGTGGGCGGCGACGCGAAGGCCGTACTGAAGCTATATCCGAGCGCGCGTACGGTGATTGACGTGGGTGCCGAAGAAGGACGTGCCATACGCTGCAACGAAGCCGGGAAGGTTGTCGATTTCGCCCTTAACGAGAAGTGCGCGGCGGGAGCAGGGGCGTTCACCGAATCGATGAGCCGTGCCCTGGAAGTAACGGTTGAGGAGCTTGGGAGGATGTCGCTCGAATCGGACAAGGAAATTCCGATGAACGCACAATGCGCGGTCTTCGCGGAGTCGGAGGTCGTATCGCTTCTGCATGCCAAGACCCCCAAGAAGGATATTTCGAGGGCGGTGCATGATGCTATCGCGAGCCGGATTATTTCACTTGTACGCAAGGTGGGTTTTGAACCCGATGTGATCCTCATCGGCGGAGTGGCATACAATGTGGGATTCCTCGATGCACTCAAGCGGGGACTTGAATGTGATGTCATTGTCCCTGATGACCCGGAATATATCGGAGCTTACGGCGCGGCATTGGCCGCGATGGAAGAATAAGGGCGGAAATGGGGACGGGCCTGATCAATTGTGCTTTGACATAATTACCAGGTCTGTTGATCAGGCCCGTCCCCATTAAAAGGGTGAACAATAACCGGAAGGAACACGAATTATGGCTGAATACTGGCGTTGGAAAGAATATCGATGGCACGACGAGAACAAGGACTGGCGTGAAGGCAAATTGATAACCGCGGGGATCGACGTGGGAAGCGTCTCCTCCCAGGCGGTTATCGTGGTGGATGGTGAGCTGTATGCGTTCTCCAACCAGCGTACCGGCTCCGACAGCCCGAAGAGCGCCCAGACGGCGATTGACTGGGCTTTTGAGGGTACAGGTATGACCCTCGATGATATCGGCTTCGTCATCGGAACCGGTTACGGGCGCGTCAATGTGCCGTTCTCCAACAAGGCCATCACCGAGATCGCGTGTCATGCTCGCGGTGCGAATTTCATGTACGGCCCGAGCGTGCGTACAGTCCTCGATATGGGCGGTCAGGACTGCAAGGTCATTCGCTGCGATGAGCGCGGCAAGGTTACGGCATTCGCGATGAACGATAAGTGCGCCGCCGGAACGGGACGAGGCATGGAGGTCTTCGCCGACCTTCTCGCGATCCCGATCGAGGATGTTGGCAAACTTTCGTTCGAAGTGGATGAGGAACCACCGCCGGTATCGAGCACCTGCGTCATCTTCGCCAAGACCGAGGCATCCGGCCTGCTGCGTGAGGGCTGGCCGAAGAACAAGGTGCTTGCGGCCTATTGCTCGGCGATGGCACACCGTGTCGTTACGCTTTTGGAGCAGGTCGGTATCGAGGAGAAGTTCGCCATCACAGGTGGTATCGGCAAGAATATCGGCGTGGTTAACCGTTTATGTAAAGAAGTCGGCATCACCGCATTAACCACTGAATATGACACCCAGATTGCAGGCGCGCTTGGCGGCGCGTTGTTTGCACAGAATTTGTTAAAGAAGAAGATGGGTGTTAAATAGACGTCGAAGTTTTTTGGGCAATTCCGTGTCCGAACCGCGACTGTGTTGCCGCGGACCCGCAGGGAATATAATTGATGGAGGTCAGGAATGAAAGCCCACTACGGATACAAGGACGGTTCCGGCGATTTCTACATAATTATCGATACCGATAAGTGTATTGAATGCGCGGAGCATCCATGCATAAAGGCCTGTGAGTGGGGGGTGCTCGAAATTATCGAGGACGATTACGAGGATGTGGTTTGCGCCGTGGTCGGGGATCAGCGTAAGAAGATCAAATATACATGTGCCCAGTGCAAACCGGATAAGGATCGCCCGCCGCTGCCATGCGTGGCCGCGTGCCCGAATGATGCGTTTGAGCATACGTGGTAAGCTCCCGGGATGGTTTCGGGACAGGGGTGACCCGAGACATCGGTGACCCGAGACACTGACAAACTCGAAGACTCGCTTGTCAGTGCCACCCGGAAAGGTTTGGAAGTTGACGCGTGCCGTACACTTCAGTGTGCGATTGAATTGAAATGGTCAAGCTGACAATAGATGAAATAGAAATCGAAGCTCCGGATGGAGCTACAATCCTCGAAGCGGCTGATGCCGCCGAGATATATATCCCCCGTCTATGCTCGCATCCCGACCTTCCCGCTGTTGATCCGAAGAAGCTTGAGGTTTGGGACGAAGTGTACTGGGGTTCCGAATTGAAGAAGGGCGTTAGTACCGCCGGTAATAGCGGTTACGAAGGATGCAAGTTGTGCCTCGTGCAAATTGAAGGCCATGATGAACCGGTGCGGGCTTGTATTACGCAGGTTGAGGATGGGATGAAGGTCGTCTCTTCCACTCCTGAAATCGATGCATCGCGCCGGGAGAAGATGAAGAAGATATTCGCGACGCATCCACATGCCTGCGTGCAGTGCGCACAGAAAGAGGGATGCGCGCTCGAACCGTGCTCGACCGATGTCGCTAAGGAAGAACGCTGCTGCCCGATTTTTCATGTGTGTGAGTTGCGGAAAGTTGCTGAAGTTATCGGTATACCTGATGAGACGCAGCGTTATCATCCACAAAAGCTTCCGATAATCGAAAATGAACCGCTTTTCCTTCGCGATTACAACCTGTGTATCGGATGTCTGCGATGCGTGCGTATGTGCCGCGAAGTCCGTGATGTTGACGCGATCGGTTTTGTATTCGACGCCGATGGTGAGCCGGTTGTGGGGATGAAGGCCGATTCCGCGAAGGAGTCGGGATGTCAATTCTGCCTGAGTTGCGTGGAAGTATGCCCCACCGGGGCGTTACGCCTGATGTTCGAGGATCCGAGGATCGATGGCGACCGGGTTTCGAAGTGTATTTCCGCATGTCCTGCCGGAATTGATATTCCACGATATTTGAGGGAGATACGTCGCGGTGAATTCGCGAGGGCCGAAGCGGTTGTGCGTGAGTCGGCTCCACTGCCGCGAGTGCTTGGGCAGATATGTTTCCATCCATGCGAGGAAGAGTGCCTTCGGAACGAACTGAATGAACCGATTGCGATATGCTCACTCAAACGTGCCGCGGTTGAAAATGCCGATGAGTTGATCTGGAAACCAACACTGAAACCAAAAGAATCCACGGACAAAAAAGTTGCGATAATCGGTGCGGGACCAGCCGGGCTTACCGCCGCATGGTTCCTGAGATTGAAGGGGCACGATGTGGTTGTCTTTGATTCGCAGGACAGGGCGGGCGGATGGCTTCGCAACGGGATACCGAAATTCAGACTGACGGAAGATGCACTCGATTCGGATGTTGCAGATATCGCCGGTATTGGTGTTGATTTTAAGCTCGGCATAACTGTTGGGAAAGATATAACATTCGAAGATATTCAGAATGAACACGATGCGGTATTCATTGCGGCGGGTGCAAGAGGTGGGAAGCGATTACCATGCGACGGCATTGATCTTGATGGTGTTGAAAGTGGACTCGATCTGTTGATGGAACAGGCGTCCGTTTTTGAAGAGCGCTCATTCGAAGGCGAGAAAGTTGTTGTCATCGGCGGGGGGAATGTGGCGATAGATGTTGCACGTACGATCAAGCGTCTGCAAGCCGCCGAAGTGCACATGTACTGCCTCGAAGATCGCGACGAGATGCCCGCGCACGATTGGGAGATCGAGGAAGCGGAAGCAGAGGGAATTGTGATGCATCCAGGATGGGGCCCGACTCTTTTTGCCGGTGACGGGACGGTCGAGCGTATCGACTTCCGTAAATGCATCTCAGTCTTCGATGTTGAGTGTGTATTCGACCCGAAATATGATGAGGGCACCACGACATCACAGGATACCAATCGCGTGTTCATCGCCATCGGACAGGAACCTGTGCTCGATTTCATTGAAGGCATCAAGCTGAACCCCGGTGGAACAATAAATACAAACCCCGACAGTATGGCAACATCCATCGATGGGATATTCGCCGGTGGTGAGATCGTATCCGGTCCGGCATCGGCTGTTGAAGCAATAGGACAGGGTTCGAAGGCCGCGTCGGGAATTGATGAATATCTCGGTGGTGATGGTGATATCAAGATCAGGCTTCTCGAAGACACCGAACCGGAGAAAGAACTTAGTGGATTGGATGACTTCTTCGATTATAAACGCGTTGCAATTCCACACCTTTCATCGGATGAAGCGGTTGCATCATTTGAACAGATCGAGAGGTGTTATTTGCCTGACGATGCTAAACTCGAAGCCGACCGGTGTCTCCGATGTGATTTGCGCCTGATGCTTCATCCCGTATGCCTGCCGCCGGAACCGTGGCTGGAATTCAACGGAGAGAATGTCGAGCAGGTGCCGGAAGAGGAAGGAGTGTATCAGCTTCTCGACGAGCAGAAAGTTGTGTATGCGATCAAGGGTGTTGATAATATACGGGAAGCATTGGCGGAGATTTTGGAGACATCGGAAAAAGCAAAATTCTTTATGTTCGATGAGGATAAATTCTTCTCCAAGCGGGAGAGTGAACTTATACAGCAGTACTTGAAAGTCCACGGGTGCATGCCCCCGGGTGAGGGTGAGGATGATTTGGATGATTTGTTCTGATTTTGAAGAGTAACCCACAAAATGGGATTCGTGGGTTACGGCTGATATGATAGGATTCGTGGGTTACATTTATTGGGTGAGATAATTAATGATTATAATCGATGAGGAAATGTGTAAAGGCTGTAGTATCTGCATCGAGGTATGCCCGAAAGGCGTGCTCGAATTATCGCTTGTCATTAACCGGCGCGGATATTATGTGCCTGTCGTAAAAAATGAAGAGAAATGCGTCTGCTGCCGGTTATGCGAGATAATATGCCCCGATTTCGCCATCTTCAGGGAGGAGTTTGCCTGTGATGAAACCGAGTGAAATGAGGGAAAAGCGTCTCGCGCGCTTTACCGGGCAGCGAAGGTTCCTCCTTGGCGACGAAGCGAGTGCATGGGGTGCGTTGTATGCCGGGTGCAGTTTCTTTGGCGGCTACCCGATCACGCCGGCGAGCGAGTTGGGTGAAGTAATGAGTCACGAGCTACCGAATGTAGGCGGGTACTGCATTCAGTTCGAAGATGAACTCGCGTCCCTCGCGGCGGTAATCGGCGCGGTATGGTCAGGCGCGCGCGGAATGACCGCCACATCCGGCCCGGGATTCTCACTGATGCTGGAGCATATCGGCTATGCGATCATGACCGAAACGCCGGTGGTCGTCGTCAACGTGCAACGCTCCGGGCCGTCCACCGGCCAGGCGACCAAACCCGCACAGGGGGATGTCCTCCAGGCGCGATGGGGTACGCACGGCGATCATGAGATGATCGCGATTGCGCCTTCGTCAGTGCAGGAGTGTTTCGATTTCACTATTGAAGCATTCAACTTAGCGGAAAAATATCGTCACCCGGTCATACTTCTCACCGATGGTGAAATCGGTCATCTGCGGGAGCCGTGTTTGTTCCCCGACTACAAAGATGTATATCGCGAACCGAGGAAGAAAGCCGCTGAGGGCGAGGCGGCATTCGGTGGGCAGGAAATTCCAGGCATGATAGAGCTTGGTGACAAGCGTGATGTGCATATTACCGGCTCGACTCATAAAGAGAACGGCATGCGCGATGTCGAGTCGCGTGATGTCCATGAGAGATTGATAACGCGGGTTTACCGAAAGATAGATTCAGATCGTCAAAAACTTGAAAGATATGAAACGCATTATCTCGATGACTGCGAATTTGTCGTGGTGAGTTTCGGATGCACCGCGCGTCCGGCCATGGGCGCGGTACTGAGAGCACATGAGGAAGGCATCAGGGTCGGGTTTATTCGCCTGATAAATATATGGCCCTTCGCCGACAGGCTCTTTAAAGAGCTTCCATCGAATGTGAAGCAGCTTATCGTCGCGGAGATGAACCTCGGTCAGGTGGCGAGGGAGATCGAACGTTTCGTGAATATACCGGTGCTGCGTATCGGGAAGATCGGCGGCGTTGTACATTCGGTGGATGAGATATACAGCCGAATCAAGGACCCCGAATTGGCACGCAAGGAACCGGTGTTGTTGATGTAAATTATGTTTCGGGACAGGGTGTCCCGAAACATCGGGGATTGTCCGCTCCCTGACGGTCGCGGTTCGGACTATAAGACAGATGACACAGACTGATAAAACAGATGACACAGACTGATATAAATAATGCAGACACATCGGGAAAGAAACATCACCCGATGTATAACTATCTCCGGAAGGAGATAGTACCGACGATATTCTGCGTCGGATGCGGCGGGGGCACGGTGCTGAATGCCTATTCGCACGCTATCGACGAACTTGGCATCGATACGAAGAACCTCATACACGTCACGGGTATCGGGTGTTCATCGTGGATACCGAGCCCCTATTTTTTGGCTGATACATTGCACACCACCCACGGACGCGCAATCGCATTCGCAACGGGAGTCAAGGTGATGAAACCCGATGCGCACGTGGTGGTGATTGCCGGTGATGGCGACCTTATCGGCATCGGCGGGAATCATCTCATCCATGCGGCGCGCAGGAATATCGGCCTGACGGTTTTTTTGGTGAACAATTTCATCTACGGTATGACCGGAGGACAGGTTGCGCCGACGACGCCCAAGGGTCAGCGGACAACGACAAGCCCGTACGGGAATCTCGAACATCCGTTCAATATTGCCGAACTCGTTGGCGCCGCCGGGGCAAATTATTGTGCGCGTTGGACGACATACCATGCGTTCCAGCTCAAGAACGCGATGAAGGAAGCTCTCCAGGTGAAGGGGTTCAGCTTCATCGAGATAATCTCCCAGTGCCCGGTCAGTTATGGGAAATCCGCGAATATGCGTACGGCGGTCGATTTCATCAAGTACTTCAGGGATAGCTCTATCCCGGTTAAAAAGGCGAAGGGAATGACCGAGGATGAACTTGTTGGGAAATTCGTGGTCGGTAAGATGTTCGAGCGGCATCGGACTGAACTCACCGAGGATCTACAGGGACTTATCAGGCAGCGGGAGGCGGTGTTGTGAACATACGATTCTGCGGATTCGGCGGGCAGGGGATATTGGTCGCGGGCAAGATAATGGGCATGGCAGCCACTGCGGCGGGACGTAGTGCGCTCCAGAACCAGGCATACGGCTCGGCATCGCGCGGCGGGACCTGTTATTCCGATGTGACGATCACCGACGGTGAGATATATGAACTTGAGCCGCAAGAGTTTGATGTACTTGTCGCCCTATCCCAGCAGGCGTGTGATAAATTTCTGCCCTTGTTGAAAAAAGATGGCTTGCTCATAACTGATAAGGATCTTGTCCGTCTTGAAGAAGCCAAGGTTGAGGGATTCAAGCATTACTCATTGGGTGCAACCGATACAGCCCACCACGAATTCGGACGGGATATACTGGCGAATATCATAATGATAGGTTTGATGAACACACTTGCAGAGCTTTTAGATGACAAAATCGTCGAGGAAACAATTTCGACTGTAGTACCCGAAGGCTCCGAGGAGATAAATATCACCGCGTACAGATTAGGTAAAGAATTAGCCGGAAAAGAGAGTGCATCATAGTAAGAAATATAGGTTGATTTTGCAGCGCACTTCAATGTGCGTTTGTTGTATCGGGACACCCTTGTCCCGATACCAAAGACATAAATATTAAGTTGTTTCGGGACAAGGGTGTCCCGAAACAACGGAGTTTTTCTTATTCAATTACTGTGATTGACTTTAGATGGGACGTTTAATAAAATGGGTTGCCCTTCGGGACTTAATTAACCTGAAGGTTTTAGTATCATTATTAATAAGCGCAGGGAAGGCAATTCCACGCAGAGAGGTTGGGAATCGGTTTATCACCGTCTATAACCGTACGCCTGTTCCACCGGCTCAGGGAGCTGGTCGGTGAAAAACGAGTGCGCATAAGCCCGGTCCCTGGGAGCATCACCGGACTCATCCGGCGGTTGGTGGAACTATACCCGGATGCCGGGGAAGAAATGCTCGACGAGAATGGGGATCTTTTGCATACGTATGTAGTGGCGGTGAATGAGAATCTCGTCAAACGGGCGCAATGGGAGGAAACGGGGTTGGGTGAAGGCGACGAGGTGGCGTTCCTCACAATGATAAGCGGGGGTTAAGCCGGGCAGGGGATCAATTACGGGAGGCTCATAAGCTGAAGACGGATTATCTCATAATTGGCGCGGGAATTGCGGGAATTGCGGCGGCGGAAGCCATCCGCGATGTTGACCCCGTCAAGGAGATATCCATCATCAACGGCGAGAACGTTGGGCCATACTGCCGCCCGTTGATTATCGAAGTCCTGACGGGGGAGAGGGCGTTCGATGAAATCCACCTTCGTGACGGCAAGTGGTTCGATGAGAATAATATCACCCTGATAACCGGCGATCCCGCCGTCAATATCGATCCTTCCGGCAACCTGGTTACACTCGAATCCGGCCAGACCATCAAGTACGAAAAATTGCTGATTGCGGTGGGTTCAATTCCATCCACTCCGCCGATCCGGGGATTGGAGGATATTCCGTATTTTAGCTTGTATCGACAGGAAGACATCGAGCGCCTTAAACCGTTATGCAAAGAAGGTGCGAGGGCGTTGGTGATCGGTCTTGGCTTGATCGGGTTGCAAGCGATAATGGCATTGAAGGGTCTAGGTGTAAGCGTGGTAGGTATGGAGCTGGTGGACAAGGTGCTGCCCCTTATTCTTGACAGGAAAGCATCTAAATATATCCAGCACCGCCTTGAGGATAACGGCATCAGTGTGCACACAGGCTCGGCTGTTGAGGAGCTTAGCAGGATAGCCGGTGAGGATCATCCATACCTTGCTGTAACCGGAAGCGGTATGGAGACGAGTTTCGATTTTCTCATCCTTGCCGTCGGTATGAAGCCCGATTTATCCATCCTGAAAGGTTCCGGTATTGAGACGGGGCGTGGCATCAAAGTTTCCAGGAATATGGAGACAAGCGTATCCGGAATTTACGCCGCCGGTGATGTTGTTGAATATTATAACTGGATAGAAGAACATTCAGATATCCACGCTCATTGGGTCAACGCGTATAAGCAGGGACATATCGCCGGATTGAGCATGGCCTGCGAAACTCCGGAGCCGTACACACCGGTATACTTAAATTCTCTCAGCGTATTCGGTCTGCCTGTTATTACAATGGGAGCGAGCCGTATTGATGACCCAAAGGGAGCCGAGGTCTTTGTCACCGAAGTCCCCGCGCGAGAATCATATACACGTTTCGTCGTGAAGGATGGCCGCCTGATTGCCGCTACATTCATCAATGATGTTGACCGGGCCGGGGTGTTGCAGCACCTGATGCAGGAGAAGGTCGAAGTCGGGGGCGTGGTGGGGTCATTATTCGAAGATGGAAAGGAAGGACTGGAGTTTTTGTACAAGCTTCATGGCGATGTGGTGCATGGGGATATCGAGTGGGCTCCGACTATGGACTTGATCGAAAAGTACAGGAAAGATATGAAGCATACACGGTGGGGAGGTCGGAAGGATTGAGGATGAGTGCCGGGCATGAATAGCACGATAGGTAAAATGCGGTCCCGCGCGGCGATTGTTGATCTCACCAAAGGTTCGGTGCGTTATGAAGATACGCCGCCCGAGGTTGTACGCGACTATCTTGGCGGACGCGGCGTGAATATCGCCTACCTGCACAAAATGCTGAAACCGGGTATCGATCCGCTATCACCTGAAAACATCATCATATTCGGAGCGGGTGCTCTTACTGGAACCGGCTGTCCCAATTCGAGCCGCTTCAATGTGTCCTCCAAATCCCCGGAGTCAAATATCCTCGGTGACGCCAACTGCGGCGGATTCTTCGGCCCGATGCTTCGTTATTCCGGCATCGACCGGGTGATCATCCTCGGTAAGGCATCCAAGCCTGTTTTATTGAAAGCGAGTAATAATGAAGTAACCATAGAACCGGCTGGTGAGTATTGGGGTAAGGATATTCCCGACACCCAGCACGCCCTCAAGCATGCATATGGCAACGACTGCGAGATCGCAACCATCGGCCCGGCAGGTGAGAATCTCGTGCGATTCGCCTGCATCATGACCGGGGTCAAGAATGCCGCGGCGCGCGGCGGTATGGGCGCGGTAATGGGCAGCAAGAACCTCAAGGCCGTGGTTGCCATGGGGGGCGGTGGGATTGAGATCGCTAATCCGGACGAATTCCTCGACCTCAAT
>CBDVBS010000053.1:0-12964 GCA_965372275.1 uncultured bacterium
AAGCTACCTTGTCAACTGTGCCCGCGGCGGTACCGTCGATGAAAAGGCGCTCCTCGACGCGCTCAACTCCGGGCATATCGCGGGGGCCGGGCTGGATGTATTCGAGAAGGAGCCGCCGCAGAATACCGACCTGCTCGAACATCCCCTGACGACACTCACTCCTCATATCGGCGCATCGACCGCCGAAGGCCAGGCGCGTGTCGGCGTCGAAGTGGCTAAGGTTATGATTGAAGCATTGAAGTAAGTTAATAAGTGGAGTATGTGGGACTCCATTGTTAGATGGGCATCCGAAAGGGTGCCTTTTTCTTTTACCGGGGACGGTCCTCTGTTTTCCAAAAAATCAGGACCGTCCCCAATTTAGGCGAAACGGATAAGTAGGGTCGGACCTGAATACCGGCGAGGCGGGTACCGAGCTGACCGGTGTCACCGTATATGGCGACTATTTCGTCGGTCCCAACCCCGCTATCAGGCTGCTTATGGAACTCGAACCACCCATAGCCGGTCTCAACGTTGTAGTTGTGGATTCGCCTCCGCACCGGCAGCGTTTACGGTCCAGGAATAAACGACCTGGTAAGATAGCGGATTTGGTTTCACTGGGATTACCGGAACAAAGAACCTTCGGTGATCCCTTTTTTTCGGCGGATGTTGAAAATTTCCTGAAAATATGTTATCATTATTGTCAGTTAGTCGCAGTTATATGATATAATACTGATTAGATAATCGCAGGCGAACTGAAGATAACTGGTTCGCTACATAAAAGATTTGAGCAGCTTCTTAAATTAGTCATCATCGCGCACAGCTTCCAATGAAACAGCCCGCGGCTTAGCCGTGGGCTTGTTATTAATCCATTTTCTAAGTTTCCCTTTCAGCAAGCGAATGCCGCATACCTCATTCCATCCGAACCACGACCGTCAGGGAGTGGACACATCCTGCGATCATCAATATGCCATTCGAGACAGACCTCTCAGTGTGGGGCAGACTTTCCAGTCTGCCGAAGAATCACAGGCCGGAAAGCCTGCGCCGCACTAAAACCACTTTTCCAGAATACATGAAAGATTAAATCGTATTAAGCAATATTCCATTCCAACCGCGAAAATAATATACAAGGATTCTATTAACAACGGGGAAGCTGAGGAAGGCATCAGATAATGAAAATCGGACACAAGATAGTTTTGGCATTCGGCCTGTTTATCCTTATGATCTGCGCAACCGGCATGTTTCTCCATCGTGACAACCGGGAGATACAGGCCCAGTTTCACGAATTGAAGGAAGACATCGTACCCGGGGCTTTGGCAATGAGGAACACGCAGGCGTTTCTCCAACGAATGGTTATGCAAACAAGGGAGTATTCCAGGACTGGCGGCCCCGCGTATGCCGACGCGGTTCGTACATCAACCGATAGTGTCCGCGAGAGCGTAAGGGTACATGCTGATAGTGATATGCGCATCAATCCGGATCACAATACGGCGGTTGCTGACATAGAGCGCAGGGCCGATGAACTGATAGACCTGTGTAACAATCTCATCGTCCTCAGGGACAGCGGGATGGCAAACGAAGATCTGTTCGCGGAAAAGGACGCAATCGAACAGAAGCGGCAGGAGCTAAACCAAATCTTAGACTCGCATGTGGGAGAACATATTGATGAGTTGACCGCAGCCGAAATGAAAATTCACAACCTAACCTCTCGAAACAGCCTGGTAATGATAGGCAGTATAGGGTTGATTCTTGTCTCTGCTTTGATTATCTACTTCCTTGCAGGCAGGTCGATCATCGCGCCAATTTATAAACTGAAACGCGGCGCGGAAGCCATCGGAAGCGGAAACTACAATTACCGGCTCGATATAAACAATAAGGATGAACTCGGGCAATTGGCGGGATCATTCAACGCCATGTCGGAGAAGATTAAAGAATCTCACTCCACGTTGGAGCAAAGGGTTAAGGAGCGCACCAACGAACTCGATACCATCATCGAATCCGCTCCCATGGGGATGATGCTTATTGACCCACGGACAAGGGAAATCGTCAAGGTAAACAGAAATGCGGCTGAGATGACCGGGCGTACAAAAGATGAAGTAATCGGCAAGCGCTGTCATAAATATTTTTGCCTGACTGAGGAACACAAATGTCCAATCCTTGACCTCGGGGGGGAAATTGATTGTTCTGAACAGGTTCTCCTCAACGCTGAAGGCAATGAAGTCCCGGTACTCAAGAGCGTGGTAAGGGTAAGAATCGAAGGACACGAATATCTCCTGGAAACATTCACCGACATCACCAAGTCCAAAGAGGCTGAAGCGACATTGAGAGAAAGCGAGGAGAGTTACCGCGTTCTTGCGGAAAACGTGAGTGACGTATTGTGGACAACCGATCTGAACCTCAAGAACACATTTGTGAGTCCTTCAATCACTCGACTGGCAGGCTTCACTGTGGAAGAAGCTTTGGCGCGAACCATGAAGGATACCATACTGCCGGAGGATCTTTCCCAAGTATTGGAAATCTTCAGGGAGGAGTTGGAGCTTGAGAAGTCAGGCACCGCTGATCCCAACAGGTCAAGGACAATCAAACACCGTGAATATTGCAAAGACGGGTCCATAATATGGGTCGAACAGAGAATAACGGCGCTCCGGGATGCCGATGGAAATATGATAGGACTTCTGGGGATAAACCGCGACATCACCGACCGGAAACAGGCTGAAGAAAAAATCCAACTGTTAGCAATGATCGTCGAACAGGCGGTTGAGGGGATTGCCTTTGCGGACCTTGATGGTACGCTTCAGTATGTCAATAAGGAGTGGGCGGCGATGCACGGGTATGATTCTCAAGAAGCTCTTGCCGGCATGCATCTCAGTATGTTCCACACGGAAGAGCAATTGAAAAATGATGTAGTCCCGTTCAACGAAGTGACCATGCGTAAAGGGAGCAACAGCGGGGAGATCGGACATGTGCGGAAGGACGGAACAATATTCCCAACCTATATGTCAACGATTGTATTCAAGGATGAGCAAGGTGAGCCGACCGCCTTTGCAGGATTCGCGACCGACATCACTGACCGGAAACAGGCCGAGGAAAAGTTGAAATCAAAGATGGATGAACTCAAGGAGTTCAACCTCGCGGCCGTTGGCAGGGAATTGAAGATGATCCAGCTTAAAGAAGAGGTCAACCGCCTTCGCGAGGAGCAGGACAAAGAAACGAAATATGAAATCGCTCAATGATCTGATAAGGAGAGATAAACATGAAAGGGGTCGTTAACAAAGGTATCCAGGAACTTGTGGAAGCGAAGTTCGGTGCTGAAGCATGGCAGAAGGTCAAGGAGCTCGCTGGATGCGACGAGCCTTTCTTCGCCGTCAGCGAAGACTACCCGGATGAGATGACATTAGCGCTGGTCAAAGCCGCCAGTGAGGTCTCCGGGCTGTCGCAGGAAGATGTGATGATTGAGTTCGGGAAATTCTGGGTTCCCAATACAGGAAAGAATTCCTATCAGACTTATTACAACCTAATGGGGTCGTCACCCAAGGAATTCCTTCTCAACACGGGCAAGGTGCACGAGCAGGTTACGAGGAGTATCGCAAATGCGCAACCTCCACGGTTCGAGTACGAGGAGCTGCCCGATGGGAGGCTTCTCATGCATTACCACTCGAAGCGCGGACTTTGCGTGGTTCTTCGAGGACTGATACTCGGCGTGGGTATTCTCTTCGACCAGGAGCTCGATGTGAAAGAAACTGCCTGTGTGAATAATGGAGACCCGCATTGCACGATGGAGGTAACATTCCCGTGAGTCAAATAGGCGGCAAAACTGAGCTTGAGTTCGCCACATTGGCTTCTATCGCCCCGTTCGTCCTGGTGACAGATGAGGACATGATAGTGACCTGGGCAAGTGAGCCAGTCCTTAAGCGGCTTGAAAATGCCGTTGGCTTGAGGATTCATGATATCGTTGAATTGACGGGGGGCGGGGAGATTTCACCCGAATCCCTTGACGGTATATCCGGCAGTCGCTGCCTGTTATCCCTTCAAACAGGTGAGACCCGGGTTCCATTAGTCGGCAGATGGTTCCCGTCAAATCGCGGTTTTATCCTGTTGGCCAACCCATATGCTCAAACAAGCCGAGATTTATCCCAATTTTCATTTGATGATTTCTCCGGGGATGATTCCCTGGTTGAGCTGCTGACCGCCCGTGAGGAAGCCGCCACCTCAATGAAGGAAGCCCGAGCAGCGGCTACTTCCCTGAAGGAGCGAAACAAGGCGCTTGAAGCATCACAACAGGAATTGGCTGAAAAGGCTGAACGGGATGATGATTACAGGCGTGCGATCCTTAATATGATGAAAGACTCCGAAGAGTCCAAGCGTCTGGTGGAGAAGGCCGGCGCGGAATTGGCCGCAACCAATTTGCAGCTTGAAGAAGCCATTACGCACGCACACGCCCTTGCCGAGGAGGCCATGGCCGCCACACATGCAAAGAGCGAGTTCTTAGCCAACATGAGCCATGAGATTCGCACCCCGATGAACGGCATCATCGGTATGACCGAGATGACCCTGGATACTGAATTGAACGATGAACAGAGGGAATTCATCGGCATCATTAAATCATCATCGAATACACTTCTAACCTTAATCAACGACATCCTCGACTTCTCCAAGATCGAAGCAGGCAAGCTCCAAGTAGAAAACACCGGTTTCAACCTGAATGAATTAATGGAAGATTTCGCCGCAGTTTTCGCTCAGAGGGTTTACGCCAAGGATTTGGAGTTCAGCCTTCATCTCAAGCCTGATGTGCCGTGCGGGGTGAAAGGGGACCCAACCAGGCTCAAACAGATTCTAACCAACCTGACGGGAAACGCCCTGAAATTCACCGAACAGGGCGAGATTGGCATCAAGGTCGATGTTGATAAAACCGGACCGCAATGTATGACATTATTGTTCTCCATAAAGGACACCGGTATAGGTATTCCGGAGGATAAAACCGACGATATCTTCAAAGACTTCGTCCAGGTTGATGGTTCAACAACAAGAAAATTCGGCGGTACCGGACTGGGACTCGCGATCACCAAGAGCCTTACCGAGTTGATGGGAGGACGTATCTGGGTTGAGAGCACTTACGGCGAAGGAAGCACATTTTTCTTCACTGCGAAATTCGGACTCTTCGAGGTGGATGAGTCGGATTATTCCCGGGGCACCACTAAGCTTGAAGGTTTGAAATGCCTCGTGGTTGATGACTTCGCCACCAATCGGATTATCACAAATGAAATGCTGACATCCTTCGGATTCCACGTAGAGGAAGCCGTGGATGGGATATGTGCTCTTGATATAATGCGGGAAGCCGGGCGTGAAGGTCATCCGTTTGACCTTGTTGTACTCGACATGCAGATGCCGGGTATGGATGGGTACGAAGTCCTGAATGAAATCAAGTCCGATGAGAATATTCGCGGAAGCCACGTTATAGTGTCAACATCAATTGGACCCGCGACAGATAAAGACCGCCTGATTGAAAGCGGATGCGAAGCGATCCTTCACAAACCCGTAAGGCAATCGAAGCTGTTTAATTCCATCATCGGAATATTCTATCCCTCGGAAGAAGACAAATCATCACGGGAGCCTGAACATGTCTATTCGGAAACAGAGGGGAATACAATGAACGATCTGCGGATTCTTTTGGCCGAAGACAACCCGGTCAACCAGAGGGTTGCCCAGCTTATACTGAAACGCCTCGGGCATAAATGCGACACGGTCGCTGACGGCAGCGAGGTGCTTAAATCACTTGAGACTAAAGCATATGACCTGATCTTAATGGACGTGCAGATGCCGGTAATGGATGGATTCAAGGCAACCGCCACTATCCGGGCCGATGACAGGTGGAAAAATATAGTCATCATCGCCATGACCGCAAACGCCATGGATGGCGACCGCGAGAAATGCCTTGAGGCAGGAATGGATGATTATATTTCAAAGCCTATCAGCCCCAACCTGTTGGACGAAAAACTCAACCAATGGGCCGACGGTTGTTCAACGTCCGAACAAACGCCTGGTATCGAAAAGGGAAACGGTTTCGCGAACATCCCAACGGAAATCCTTGATTTGAAGGCTATTGCGGAACTTATTGGGAATGATTCTGAAATTTTAAAGGAAATCCTCAACCTGTTCGCTGAAGATGCACCCAGCCAGATTAACAAAATCCGTGATGGTTTAGACGAAGGTAATATAGAGGATATTTTACGGGCGGCCCACACGCTCAAAGGGGCGGCCGCCAACATCATCGCCGAAGGCGTCAGGAAAGCAGCAGAGGAGATCGAGCACAACGCTGACGAGGGAAGTATTGATAATATTGGGGAACAATTGAAAGACCTGGAAGAGGAAGTCGCGAAGATCACATGTGTTATTCAAGAAGTTACCGGAGCATGAACAATTATGATAGTAATGATTGTTGAAGACGAAAAGACATCGCGCTTCTTGTTGCACAAAATATTAAGCACCGGCGGCTTTGACGTTATCGAAGCATGCTCAGGTGCTGAAGCCCTGAATAAACTCAAGGAAGGCGGAAAGCCCGATTTAATAATCTCCGACATAATGATGCCGTTCATGGACGGACTCACCTTTGTCCAGCATTTGAATGATGATCCTGAATTGAGTGACATCCCGGTTATACTTTGCTCCGCGCTCCACGACAAGGAAACGGTGTTACGAGCCAGTAAGTTAGGAGTCAAGCATTTCATCGTCAAACCTCTAATTGCGGACAATATCATCGAACAAGTCCAGAAAGTTGTTGAAAACCTGGGACCCGAAACCGATGGAGAACATTCCGGATCCACCATCCATGACGTCAACCCGCAAGAAAAATCTCCCCCGCCCATCGACGAATTTGTTGCCGGACTCCCTGATCGCGTAACCATAATAATTGGCCACGCCGGTTCCGGAGCGCTTGAAGATGTACAATCAAAGGCGGCTGAATTAGCATCAGATGCAAAAGAAAAGCACCACGATCAGTTGGCCGGGATCGCCGCGAAGATCGAGAAGGCCGTTGAAGATGGGAATTTCGATAAAGAAGGCTCTGAACTGCTCGATCGGCTGGAGAAGATAGCCGGCAGAATTAAGAAGTAAGACCAATCCTTTAAATTAATATTTGTTTGGTGGGATTGATCTTACTGGAGCGCTGGCTTCCAGCCGGCTCTGATGCCATGGACTCTGGGTGCCGCCTACAAACGAGTCTTCGATGCCGTGTACTCCCCTCTGGGTGCCGCCTACAAACGAGTCTTCGAAGTTTGTAGGTGAATATAGTAACATCATACCTATGCAATCCGGTTCCCACAAAACGCCAAAATATCAACGGTTCAACATCCCCGGTCACGTTCATGAACTTACGTTCTCCTGTATGACATAAGGGAAATACGAAAACAGGGGGATTACATTCACGCGAATCCAATCAGAAGGGGATTGGTTGTTTGGGGAGAAGGGGCCGTGAAAGATTTGCCTTGATTCTTTCCCTTCATATTGATCACCTACAAGCTTCGAAGACTCGCTTGTAGGCGACACCCGGACCCGACAATCTGTATAGCATGTCCCCGAACAGGTGTATACCATGTCCCCGGTCTAAACACGAAGACTCGCTTGTCCGTGGCAATAGGATATTGGTAAAGTATCAATTCGGGTAGCCTGTTCAGGATACGAATTCCATCCTACCCGCTGCCGGCAACTTTCTGGTGCAACTGCTCTACCAATTTATATGCAACCCTCTGCACAAGGTCGTCGGTGACATCCATGCAGTCAGCTTCGCCCACCGCGAGCGCGAGACGCTTTGAATCGAGCCCATGCTCCTCCGCTCGTTTCTTGATCAACGGCAGATACGATGAATGGAACTTGCCCAATCCAAGCACCAGCGCCGTCGGGTCGGTGCCCCGTGATGGCGGCATCAATGGCTCGACTAATTCGGTGCCTGCATCCATAGCCATGAATTCATCAATGTCATGCATCAACACGCCCATACGTTTGAGCAGCGGTATGACGATTTCGGTCTGGGCATTCCCGGCGCTGCGTCCCATCCCGCGAAGGGATGTATCCACGCTGTCAACACCGGCTTTCACCGAGGCGATGACGTTCGCCACAGCGAGTTGAAGATTGTTGTGACCGTGAAAACCGACGAGGCAGTCAACCTTATTCTTTGCCTCTTCGACATACGCCGCGACTTCATCGGGCAGCATGCATCCGGCGGAATCGACAACGACGACGATATCCGCGCCCCACGACGCCACCTTCGCGGCGATCTCTCCGTATTCCTTAACGGGAACGCCGTATGTCTTCATCAGGTTGTAGCTGACGAAGTAGCCCTTCTTCTTGGCATAGAGCACAGATTCCTTGCCGTTGGCGGTGAGGTTGACATCGGTACCGACCCGGATAAAATGCATGCCGTAATCGCGAGCCATATCGAGATGATGCTTCCGGCCATACTCTGGAAGGAAGAACATCCCGAACTTCGATTTGTTCAACACTTCCGCGGCAGCCTTGAGATATGTCTCGTCCGATTCGAAGGCGGGCTCAGGCCCGTTCTCGGTACTGCCTATGCCGGTACCGTGACCTATCTCAATGAAGTCGAACCCCGCGTCCTGTAATGCCTTGCTGATTTTCCGGGTATCCTCGGCGGTGAAAGCGTAGTCGATGGCGTACGATCCATCTCTGAGAGTACATTCCAGTACATCGACCTTATGGTCCATGGCGCCCTCCTTGGCGTTTTCCATTTCTATTTGGCCTCTTCCATAACCTCGAAAAGAACATCCTCAACAATACGAACGGAACGATCTATATAATCATCATCCGCGCAGCCATCCACCCACAGGTTCACTGCTCTCAACGCGGCATCGGTGCATTCATACCCGTCATGTAATGCGAACGCGGGCATCAGGAGATGGGTTGGGAAATAGTGCTGCGATGCATGAATCCCGTTTCGCCGCAATTCTTCAACAACCCGTCGCGCATTCCGCCCCCCGTCACCTTCGGGGCCGATGATGATCGTATGTCGAAATACGACCTGCCCCTCGTCATCGGGGACGTGAGTAATGAGCGGATGTCCAAGAGCGCTCCGGTATTTCAGGGACCTTTCCCGCCTGACCCTGAACTCGGCGGGAATAGACAAGATTCCCCCATGTATTCTTTCGGCAGTTTCGGCTATAAGTTTATGCTCAAAAATATCAATAAATTCATCTCGGACGCTTTCGTACGACGATGCCAGGCTCGGTCTTGGCCGTGAGGCGTTCTGGATGGCGGTTGCAATATCCCGATGCAGTCCGGCTTTGCGGTCAATATCGTCCGATTTTTCCGGCAGTGATGAGGCTATTTTCACAATATCCATATATAGGCTCTCATCATCGGTGAGAACGGCACCGCCGCCGATGACATCGGGGATTATCTTCCCCGGCCCGAAGCTGACAATGCCGGCATCCCCGAAGCTCCCTGCGGGTCTGCCGTCGATAACTGTTCCGGCAGCCTGGCAGGCATCATCAAGAAGGAATGCGTCATATTCCCTGCACAGGGATTCAATCTCCCTGATTCGGCACGGTTTGCCGAAAATATGCACCGCGATTACCGCCCGGCATCCGGATTCAAGGGCCGATCTGACGCTATCCGGGGAAATATTGAAATCGACAGGGGAACAGTCGCATATGACTGGATGCATCCCGACTGACGATACGACATTCACGGGGCTGAGGCAGCATATCGACGGCACTGCCACCTTATCACCAGCCTTGAGTAATGCCCTCAAGGTAACGGCGATAGCCGCCGCGCCGCGTCCGGTGAGTACGGCATGGCGTCGGTCGAATGTTTCAGCCACCTGGGCTTCTAATTCTTCATATCCCATTACAGACTACCTATTGATTTAATCGGCGGGAAAATTGGGACAGCCACCTATTTTAGGAAAATAAATAGGTCGCTGTCACGAATGGCGCTTTTTTAAGGGGTTGATACCTTATTTAAACACAAAGGCAATATCTGGTAGCCCGGGGTTGAAGCCATCCTTATCCATGAAATAAATTGGCTTCTACCCCGGGTAGGCCGCAATTCATCGGATATAGAAAGGATGCGGCCAACCCGGGGCTACCAGGTCTGTGTTATTATCAGGAGTATTTAAATAAGGTTGACGTGTTGAACAGGCCAGGCAAAGGCTTAAACAAGTGCAATTGGCGACTGCCCCTATTTTCCCTAACTCTTGCCGATGTTTATCATCGTTGGCCCAAGAGGTGAGCCTTCGAGCAGATCGATGGTGAAAACGTTCCGCCCGTCTTTTACGACGAATGACGCATAGTGAGACACTCCATCCTCGTTGATATTATTCGCCGTTTCCTGCTGGCGCCCCTGAAGTATCTGCGAATAATACATCCAGACTTCAACGCACGGATCAGCCGTTGTCTGGCTAAAGTTGCTCTCGCTTCCAACCTTTCCCTTAAACTTTTCGCCTGTTACGACGTCGTAGGTCGGATATACGAGATCATCCATCGTGATTTTCCCCTTAATCGGCTCGGCGGTTTCTCTGTCAGACCGTTTCGGGAGCACTGGCGGTTCTTCGTCACCGTCAGGGGGAGTCACGACGCCATCCTCGGGTTTGCCTTCGATGTCCTCATCCCCTCCAGCGGCCTTGGTTGCGTCTATGACCGAGCCTTCCAATGCCTCTGTCTCCGCAAGGGCGCTGTCCCTGACCTCGGTGAGCTGCTTGGTATCGCCTGTATCCTGGCTGCAATTCAGGAGGACGGGAATAAATAGAAGGATTACCCCTATCGTAATCAGCATCCAATTTTTCATTTCAAGAACCTCCGTCTGATATTGTGTCCCCTATAAGACAAAACAAAAACAAGATTGGTTTGTATCAAGTGAACACTCTCCTGTAATACTACCTAAATAGTTAGATGTGTTTACCTGCAGTAAGTTTAGCGTATATTGCGAATTTTCCAAAAATCTGGGAAATGGGGACGGTCCTCTTTCAGAGGGATTTTTAGGACCGTCCCCATTTTTACAGATTTTGGGGACGGGCCTGATTTTACATCTCCAGCTCAAATCGGCATAATTGTGCCCATGACGTCACCTTCGGTAATTATTGATAAGAACAAATGTATATCCTGCGGCGAATGTATCGCCGACTGTCTCGTGCGCGTGTTAGCCGCAGGGGAGGACGGTAAGGCCATTCCGGTCGGACTCGACAGGTGCATACAGTGCGGGCACTGTATCTGCATATGCCCGGTGGATGCCGTGACGCTCCCGGCATACGACATGAATAACTTCCCGCCCGTCTCTCCGGTCACGGGGATCAACTACGACATCCTGCAAGCATTTCTTCGCGAAAGGCGTTCAGTACGCAGATATAAGGACAAGCTCATTCCGAAGGAGGTTGTCGCGAAGCTCATCGAAACCGCACGTTATGCTCCCACCGGCAGCAACCGCCAGGGATGCAGGTATTCAGTCATCTACGGGGTCGAACCGGTCAGGCAAATCGCGGGAGTTATGGTTGACTACTATGCCTCGACGATAAAGATGATGAGCGGTTTCTTCGGCAGGAGAATGATCCGCGCCGCCATCGGTAAAGCGGGATATAAGACCCTTGAGCATTATCTCCCATACTTCAAGGAGATGGTCAAAAGGTACGCGGACGGCGAAGACCCGGTATTCTTTTCAGCACCGCTGCTGATAGGCATCAGCGCCGAGAAGGGTCCCACCACAACCTACGATGACTGCGTGATCGCCGGATATCACATGGTTCTTGCCGCCGAGACTCTTGGACTTGGGAGCTGCATCAACGGATTTCTCACGGGTACTGCGCGGCACTCAAAGGAAGTTCGCAAGGCGATGGATGTGCCTGAAGGATACGGATTGTTCGCGGCCATCGGGTTCGGATATCCGGCGGCGAAATATCATCGCGTACCGGACCGGCATAAGCCTGAAATTAAATGGATAGAGAGGTGAGTCGATGAAAAAAATCAGTCTGCCAAAACCCGATACAACGGGCAATATCCCGCTCGAAACCTGCATTACAAGGAGAAGGAGCGTACGCAAATTCTCTGACGACCCGGTAACACTCGCGCAATTAAGTCAACTCTGCTGGTGCGCCCAGGGGATCACCGATCCCGACAGCGGGCATCGCGCGGTGCCATCGGCAGGCGCGACATTCCCGGCGGAAATTTTCCTCGTAACCCCGGATGGAGTGTACCGATATCTGCACGCTCCTCACGCACTGGAGCTTGTGACCGAAGATGATGTCAGGCCCGAACTCTGCGAAGCCTGCCTCGGACAGGGATTCGTGAAACAGGCTCCTCTACATGTCATCATCGGTATGATCCCCGCTCGTACAACCGGTCATTACGGCGACAGGGGATTGCGCTATGTCGCCCTCGAAGCCGGACACATCGCACAGAACCTTCATCTACAGGCGGTTGCCCTGGGACTCGATTCCGTTGCGGTCGGGGCATACAATGATAATGCCGTCGCCAAAGCCGCACATCTGCCAAAAGATGTTGAGCCGATGTATATTGTGACTATTGGCAATGCAGGTTAATGCGATGTTGTCACATCTGCGTGTTGAGTCTTGTTAACCGATTCCTCTAAGGGAGATTTACTCAGAAAGGGCTTCGGGTGCCGCCTACAAGCAAGTCTTCGAAGCTTGTAGGTAACTAATACTGCGGGGACGAATCAAGGTAAATTTTACATGATCCCCCCACCTGCTTCCGTTTTCTCATATCTCATACAGGAATATCTGTTCAGGAATGTAATCGGAAATGTTGAACTATTGATATTCTGGTGTTCTATGAAAACCGGATTGCATGGTGTTGATTTTACTATATTCACCTACAAGCTTCGAAGACTTGCTTGTAGGCGGCACCCAGTACTCGGGAACATGTGAGCATCCAAATCTCAATTAATACCAACTCATCATCCGCGACCGGATACGGTTGATAGTATCGACATCAGCCTTGAAGGGGACTTCAGGCTGTGATGTCTGTGG
>CBDVBS010000054.1:0-12900 GCA_965372275.1 uncultured bacterium
CAGGCGCTGGGACTTCAATGCATCCATCGGCTACACGGCGCTCGCGGTCTTCGGGCCGTGGATGCTGCTTACGAATGTCTTCTACGCCGGATGGGCGATGGGTGGTATGGAGACCGTATTCTTCCCCTGCCTCCTGATGATAGCATCGTTCCTGTTGCTGCAGGAAATTCAGAGGGGCAATGCGTTCAACCAATTCATTTCATGGCCCGCGATCTTTTTCTGGCTCGCCGCGCTTACCAGACCGGAAGGCCCGGCGCTCTGGTTCGCGGCATTAATTGCGATGCTGTCGGTGAGGAAGAAATACTCAATCAGCAATAAGTTACTGATCTCATATATAGTCACATTTTTCATCCTCATGGCGGCTTTCCTGATCCACCGGTATTTCTACTTCGGTGATATATTGCCCAATACATATTATGCCAAGGCCACCGGCGGAATCAGGCAGATCGTCAAGGGTTTATATAACTTCACCGAGGTGCGATCGTTCGCGCACTTCGGCAATATAGTCGCAATACTCCTGTTATTCCTTCCCCTGTGCTACCCGCGGGTCAGGGACAGCTTCGGTTTCAGGCTTATCTTCTTCCAGGTCGTTATCTATTTCCTTTTTATTATCTCGTCTGGCAAGGACTGGATGGGCGGTTACCGTTTCTTCATTCATATTCTGCCATTGATGGCGGCCGGGGCATCCATGGGCATCAGCGCGCTCTTCTCGCGCGAACCGGGTTTTAGCGGCGAGGGCGTGGAGCGTCCCGTGTGTCTGAGAATATGGCTGCTGCCGATAGCGATCCTTCTTGTCCTGCCGCCGTTGATGCTTATGCTGATATTGAAAGTGCATCCCATTGATGGGATGAAACCATATATCGAGTTTACCCAGTTTGCCGTCGGGCTGCTGTTCCTGCTGGTAATCTTAGCCGTCGAAACGTGGCGCGAGAGGCATCGGGAAAGATCAGCAGATGCCGAACCAGTTAAAACCGTATCCGTGGTGCTGGTGCTGATAATACTGATCCTGTTGAATCTTAGCGGTACCGGGTGGAGACCGAACATGTACGAAAACAGGAGTGTCCTTGCGGCGAAGGTGTTCGAATTCGATTCGGGTTTCACATCATGGCCTCCGCCGATGATGATCGAGAAATATTATGTCATGGGGCGGTGGATGCGCGAAAACTTAGATAACGACGGGCTCTTAGCTATCGGCGAAGCCGGGGCGATACCATACCTGTCGGGGCAGCCGATCGTCGATTGCTTCGGTTTGATGGACAAAACGATCGCCCGTATGCCCGGTACAACATTCTTTGACAAATCAAATTCATTGGAGGCGGCGGAATATATTTTGAGTCGTGAACCGAAATATTTTCTGTTCAAGGGGAAGCTCAAGCTTGACGGGTCGGGGATAGCGCCGAGCTGGCATGAGTTTCATTATATAAAGCATGTATGGGAGCATCCGGAATTCAAGAAGCGGTATAAATTCAGGCATGTTTACGAGGATTTTATTATTTATGAGAGGGAGTAAGACCCCCCTCAATCCCCCCGTAAACGGGGGGAGGGAAGAGCATCCCGTAACTGGGTATCCCGGTAGCTGCTATCTTTCCTGGATGGGTATCGCACCCTTCAGGGTACGATAATCGGCTTGGTATAAGGAGTTTTCGCACGCTGAAGGGTGCGCTACCCGGTTATGAGAAGGAGAAAGACCCCCCTCAATCCCCCCGTAAACGGGGGGAGGGTGGAGCGCGGGGACTATCTCAGCCCGCTTATCAAGGGAATCCTAAATCTTCCCGTAAATGGGGGGGGAGCATTCTGATTGATGTCATCGTAAAACGGGGGGAGGGGAGGGCATTCTGGTTGATGTCACCGTAGAACGTGGGGATGGTAGAGCATTCCGTGAGTTGTTATCGTCCATCTACGAAATTCAGCAACAACCTTAATGAGATGTAAAGACAGCAGCTATAGGGAAAACTAATGGGTTTCAGCTATCTGGTGTATCTTCTTCCCCCCCGTTTACGGGGGGGTTAGGGGGGGGCTGGCTTTTCTAATATTTTTCCTGATATGATGAATACTTCGCCCCCCTGAGTATAAGACCCAAACCAAGCAATATTTGTGCTATTCCGAGGTATCGCCAGAAGCCGGGAACCAGTGCGTTTGAAATCCCGATCACTATCAGATATATACCGTAGACCGAGTAGAAGCCGGACCATGGAACCGGGGTCGCGAGAACCGTGACAGCGGAGATGAACGCAAGGACACTTAAACCGAGCATGATGTACATCAGGAACAGCGGCATACCGATAGCAAGCTCCGGCATATCACCCGCATCAGAAAGAAGCGCTGCACCACCGAAAAAATTCACGACGGACCATATGATTATCCAGACGGATTGCCCTTTCAGGTCCTTGACATAGGTAGTCGCTTCAACCCCGATACCCTGCGTGTCAAACCGCTCAGCCAACGGTTCCGGGACAAGAGCCGGACCGTCGCCGATCTTCGAGCCGCAGTCGGGACATTGAACATCCTTGGGCAGAACATAGCTTTTTGGCTTCAGCAAATCGATGCACTGTCCACAGAGGATCTTCCCGCAGTTTTGGCATTTTGAATGAACGTATGCCATCGAAGCCTGTTTGAATTCCTTGCCGCGAATGTAGGATCGCTTATCCACCGGCACGCCCCTCAGCTCGATGCCGCATTGGGAGCAAGTCCAGTTCTCCGTGTTGCCGAAGGGTTGCGCGGTATCACCATATATTGTCAACGATATATTCCTCCGCGATTTCCTGATGGTTGAAGATTGGCATTATTATAGAATATGGTTGTTGGGGCGGCAAGCGGGGGGATTCAGATGTTGTGGAATGCCCCCCTCAGTCCCCCCGTAAAGGGGGGGAGGGAAGAAACCCGGATGCCGTGCGTTCGGTGTTTCGGGAATTTATTCCCGAAACGCCAACCACCCGAAACGCCAACCACCCGAAACGCCAATCACCCGAAACGCCAATCACCCGAAGCGCTAATTTCCCGAAACACCATTGTCATTATGTTAAAGGTCCAATTGCCATTATGTTATAGCTTCTGAATAAATTCTGAATTCCTGATGTTCACCTCCCCCCGTTTACGGGGGGATTAGAGGGGGGTTTCTCCCCAAACAATATCCTCAACATCTCACCAACACCCGGCACGATATAGAACGATGCAACTAAGGCAATCATGAATCCGGTTACCGTCCTGACATATGAATACCCCTCCCATAATCCGATCATCTCAGAAAAAACGTCAATTCCAACCGGAAGCGCGAAGACGAGGAAAACGGTCAATGATGGAAACGTGCCCCTCCTGAAGTACGGCGTGAATGGATAAACAACCATCCCGATCAATGCCCCGGCGTATATGCCGAGACATCGATGGCATACCGGGAACGGGATGCCGTCCCACAAATAAGTGCGTTCCGGGTCCTGGTGGCATAACCCCCTGCACCCGTTGTAGATGACCATTCCCAATTTGGCGAAAAAGCCCCCGGCGGTTATTATCCGGGGGCCTGCTATTATCGAACCACAGATGAGGATAGCCAAAATCAGGCAGAAGATATATATTACAATCCTGCGATGCATAATTCAGGACTACGGTTGATAAGGCGGTGGCTCTTCGGGATAGCGCTCGCGTTTCCCCGCAATCGCGGCGGTAATCATCCCGGCGACCACCGATACGATCGTGCCGGTTATTGTTATAAAGACCATTACAAAAATTAGGTTCATCATTACAGCTTCAGGAGTCGCATTTGCTATAAACGAGTAGTACACATTAACAATCTCTTCAACCTGGCTTTCAGGTATCCCGGCCTGGCTGTACATATCGCGTATGGTCGTAATTGCTTCCTGGGTACTTTTACTATCAGGGTCATAGAAATCGGGATTCGTGATTACCGCTTTGGTCCCCAGGTACATGCCGATGCTGCTGATAACTCCTGCAATTAATCCGCTTACCAGTCCGAGCAGTCCGCCCATCCCGGCTGTTAGTGAGTATGGGGCCATCGAACGGTATACAAGGACTGATATGATCCCGCCCACGGCATACCATAAACAGCAGCAGAAATTGCAGGTGAATATGCCCGGTATCATTCCTAATACTCCCCCGACAATGCCGCCTATGAGTACCGGCTTGATTATTGATGGTTTTCTCTCAGCCTCGTATGGGTCCACGTTGCTTCCTCCCGCGGGTATCTGACGATTGCGTTATTATATCAAAAGGGGCATATTTTGCATTGTTTTCAAGCTGCTATGATTAGTTGAATAACGCGGGTGCGTGTAAGTCGGATAATAACATGGTTTGCGGTCAATGGACTTGGGACCTCCTAATGCTTCCGGAGAAGCGTGATCCCCACCTGGGGTGACCGAGGAGGTAAATCTATGGGCCGACTTCTTGGTAAGGAGGATTTCATTGACACTTTCGGCGTCAACCTGAACCGCCAACCGCTTGAGCGAAAGCGCTCAGAAGTAGCGGAACCCGCGGATTATACGCCGGAGGAACTTCAGATATTTCGTGAATTCGAGAATCTTCTCAGGGGATCAACCCTCGATGAGAATTCTGACTTCAAGAGGAAACTGAAGGAACTCGCGGAAAACAGGTTGAAGCAGCATAAGCCGAAAAAGAGTAAATGAAACCTTCCTCGCTCAAACGCCCCCCTTAGTACGGGGCGTTTTTTCATTTGTTAAATACTCTCGATCCGTGTGCCACCGCTGCTCCGTCCGTGTACCATGGCTATGCTATCCGGTGGCACGGCTATGCCATCCGGGTGGCACGCCCACGGCCGTCTTCGGCATTGGGCGTGTCTTCGTTATGGTCCCACACGTGTGCCACCGCTATCCGAGTCTTCGAGGACAGCGGTGTTTTGCTATGTGCGCGCATCATCGTTCGCTTTTCGCTCACTATAGATACGCGCTACCCAATAAAACTCTCGATCCGGGTGGCACGGTTTGGCGAGTCTTCGAGCCTAACCGTGGTCTTAAAGGTCACTCACCCTTTATCATCTTCAGGAAATATTCATGCACCCCTGATGAACCGGACAACTCTGGATGAAAAGTCGAGAGCAGAATATTCCCGCCCCTAACCAGCACCGGAGACCCGTCATACTCAGCTAACACTTCGATGCCTTCCCCGATACGGCTGATAATGGGCGCCCTGATGAAAACACCATGGAATTCCCCGATGCCCAGACCGGGCAGGGGGAAATCCGCGGTGAAACTATCCACCTGGCGTCCGTATGCATTTCTCCTGACGCTGATATCAATCAATCCCAATGATTCCTGGTCGGGGTTGCAGGCTTCCTTCGCCGCTAAGATAGCCCCGGCGCATGTGCCGAAGTACGGCATCCCGTCATTGACATGTTTGGCCAGTTTATCCCTGAGTCCGTTACGTTCGAGCAGCTTGAGCATCGTGGTCGATTCGCCGCCGGGTACGATGATGCCGTCCACATCGTTGATTTCATCGGGATAACGTACGAGCAGAACAGACACATCAAGGACCTTCAACACTTCCCGATGCGCGAAATAGGCTCCCTGGAGCGCTAAAAGGCCAATGGTGACAGGATTTTTCATTAATTCAGCCATATTCTTAAATGTGCGCCCTTGCGGGCGGAGCTAATATTAACAGAAACGTGACCTTTGGCAAGGGCAACACATCTTGACAGAACGGTAAAAAAATATTAGCTTTAGTGTAGGAGTATTCAGGCCCTATCTCTCGACCCAGAGGTTGTATGGGAAGGATCCTTAGCAAAAGCAAGGAAATCAAGCGCGACTCGCCACGGCCGTGGATGGCGGGTTTTTTATTTTAAACAATTTGACATCGTGCAGGGTCGTTGCATTTAGAAGATGAGGGGGCCGAAGTCAGGCCCGGAAGGAGAACCGTTTATGAACATTGCCATCAGAGGACAGAATTTTGAGCTGAATGAGTCGATCAAGGCTTACACGGAGGAGAAGGTTAACCGCCTGGAACGCTTTTTCGATTCGATTGATACCGCCGATATCACACTCAAGGTCGAGCGTAACAAGTCCATCGAGAACAATCACCGTGTTGAGATCACACTCAGGGCAAACAGCCAGGTGATACGGGCGGAAGAGGCGACGATAAGCATGTACAGCTCGATAGACGTCGTCGTTGAGAAACTCGAAAGGCAGTTGAAGAAATATAAGCAGAAGCTCTATGCTTCCATGAGGAAAGAGAAGAAAGCACCTGGCCGTCCGGCGGAACCTGAACCGCTCGAGATGGGGCTACGCAAACCGGGGGATGACGATATCCAGATTGTCAGAACCAAGCTGGTGCCAATGAAACCGATGAATCCCGAGGAAGCGGCATTGCAGCTCGAACTCCTCGGCCACGATTTCCATGTCTTCCGCATGCCCGAAACTGGTCACTTCGCGGTAGTCTATAGAAGGCGTGACGGCGACTACGGTCTGATCGAGGAACAGGAATAACCGACGTTCCCATTAAATCCGAAAATAAAACCCACCCTGGCAGGTGGGTTTTATTAGTGTCGTTATGGTAGCTCCTACGGGATTTGAACCCGTGCTACCGCCTTGAGAGGGCGGCGTCCTAACCACTAGACCAAGGAGCCAAGGTCGGATATTCTACCATAATATCGGTTTCAGGCAAGTAATCTTGAGTGATCTTGCTTCATACGCATTTCTGAATTCTACGGCTGCTCATCCTCCACTTCTTCAGCCAATCCGCGCATATACCCCAATCCCTCCAGCATAAGCTGCTGCTGGATGGGGGTGACGAAATATTCAAGCAGCGACTGGTATCTCCCGTCATTGAACCTTCTCTGAATTTTTACGAGGACACAGTTCTGCACCTTGAGGAATCTGCGCAGGTCTTCGTAATCAAACAACTCGCGGATGATCACCTGGCTTGTACCCCCATGGGTAGTCAGGAGGATCGAATCGCCATCAACATGGTTATGCAGCACCTCGATCAACCCGTCCTTCACCCGTTTACCAAAACTGTCCCGGCTCTCGCCGCCGAAACGGTCGAATCCTTCGGGAGTGTCCATGATCCCACGGAAGAAATCAGGATATTCCTTCTTCGCTTCCTCTACAGGCATATCGGTCAATGACCCGAGTGCGATCTCCTTGAAATCGTCAATTATCACATACTCAGGCTGAGGGGCGAACCGCCGGGAGATTTCCTCGGCTGTACGCCTGGCACGTGACAGGGGCGATGTGTATATTTTGTCAAGGGCTATACCCGTCCGTGCGAGGTAACGTCCGGTGATACGGGCCTGCAGGATTCCCTCCTCGGAGAGCGGGTAGTCGGCCCATCCCTGGAGCACATTCTCGGCGTTCGCAGTGCTCTCGCCATGCCGTACGATATATATATCGAGTTCAGGTCCGAGTTCCGTTGTATCAACCATCATCCATCTCCTTAAAGAAGGCTTCTCGCTTTCAACTGAAGGTATCCGTTGACTGCCTCCACGCTGAGTTTATCAGGTGGAAGGTCTAATGCCAATACCCCCCGGAATGTCAGCTTGCTCAATGCCGCGCGCCTGTCCAGCAAAAGATTCTGCGCGCTCACCTTGCGGAACAGTTCGCCCGGAATCTCGGCGCGCTCTGCTGACATGATATCCACGTCGTCATCACGCATAAGCAGCATCAGCGGCAGATGCTTCGGCGCCAGGTTCTGCACGTTGGCAAGCAGTTGCGCGCTTGATACCGAATCGATGATATCGGCGAACAGGGTCACCATCGAGCGCCGCCGCACCTTGGTCGCGACATAATTGAACGCCTTCCTGTAGTCCGACTCGACCATGGCGGGCTGCAGGTTGTAGAGCGATTCGATGATACGGTTCAACTGCCGATTGCCCTTCTCAAATGGGAGATAAAGGCGTATATCATCGTCGAACGCCAGCAACCCGACCCTGTCACCACTCTGCAGCGCGACGAATGCCAGCATCAGCGCGGCGTTTATCATCGTATCCAGACGCGGATGCCCGCCGAGATGCGATGACGACAGCCTCCCGCAGTCGAGCATTATGAATAGATTCTGTGCGCGTTCTATCTGGTATTCCCTGACAGTGAGCTTGTTGCGTCGTGCCGATGATTTCCAGTCGATACGCCGGAAGTCGTCATCTGGAAGGTAGTCGCGAAGCTGGGCGAAATCGGTGCCGCGTCCTTTCAGCTTGAGCGCGCGGAATCCCTCGAACGTCAACCTGTCCTTCTTGGCGAGAAGTCTGTAACGCCTTAGCGCGATCAGGTTGGGATATACCTTGAACTTATTCACTTCCGGAATTATGAATCCAACCCTCACGAGTCCCAATGGCCCGAGGGTGCGCACATGAATGCGTTCCAGCGCGAAATCACCTCTCGCCACCGGGTGCAGGTAATATTTCACATCCCGCCTGCTGTTCGGTGGAAGCACGACGCTGATGGTTCTTATATCAACGCGGAAATGCGGCGGGAGTTGGTCGCGGATCTGCATACGCACCGGCAGACGCCCGCGGTTGGTTATTTCGAGTTCCACCGGGTTGTCTTCGAGCAGGCTCATACGTGGGTCGAACCGCCGCGTGATTCTGAATGCTTTCGGTCCGGGGGCAAGGGCGACGTCGGCGAGCAATGCCGCAATCATGATGAAGACGAGGATATAGAAGATGAGTTCGAACATATCGGAGAGGTAGCTGAATACCAGCACGATACCGCACAATGCAAGGGCGGCTATGCCACGGGGGGTGAGTATGGCGTTGATGATTCGCATCCCGCAATCCACTTCCCAACCCGTATAACATCTGAGGTGGGATGCAATGATAGCGCATAAGGGGATGTGGTTCAATTGGCACAAGTCCCGTAGCCCGGCATTCTGATGCCGGGGAGATTATTGTAGTAAGACCAATTCTACTTGGCAAATCTTTTTTCACGATCTGGGTGCCGCACACTTTACCTTAACGTTGCATAAATTATCCGTTCTTGATGGCACGGTCTGCCCGACGCTTTGGGAGGGCTGACCGTGGATTATTCCGGGATTGCGTATTAAGACCACGGTCAGCTTCGCGGACTCAGCAGACCGTGCCATCAAGATATTAGTATTTCAAGTATCTACGCGGATTATCCTGGATTTAACTTGCGGTGGCATCCTGAGTTTTATGGTTACTTGTATGTGATCCCACTATCACCCGGCATTCATGCGCCCTGCAAGTGTATTTTCTTAAAATTATCACGTTTTTTATGCAACGTTAGGGTAAAGTGCGCGGCATCCCACCAGGCGGAATAAATACTTGGCTAACGGAATTGGAAGTACGGCGTTTGTTAACGGTATGAAGAAACCCGGCATCAGAATGCCGGGCTACGGCTATAAGTTGTTATGCTGGAAAGAGCACCGCTATCAGCGAAGACGCTGAGTAGCGGTGGCACACAACCAGAGAGTGAATGGAATTCTAAGGAAGAAGGAAAAACCCACGCTGGTCGGCGTGGGTTGGGTTTTTCGGAAAGAGTGGGATTTCGCTATGGTACGATCTCGTTACTGTACGATTTCGCTACGGTACTATATTGAAATACAATACATCCTCCGCCGCGATAAGGTCATTCTCCAAATCGACATAATCACCGAGCCGCACATGATACGGCCACTGGGTGCCGATGGCAAGTCCCGGCGGGATGTTCTGCACTAAGTGATAATAGAAGTTCATGTACGGAGCTAAATAAAGCGTTGGTGGAGTCCCGTAATAATGACTCGGCGGAATGACCGGGCCGTACCACATGCCGTTCGGGCGAAGGACGGCAGCCCAGGCTTCAATCTGGGGCACATTCCCGATGTTGTTTGTCATGTGGAAAGTATATCCGAAACTCCCCCCGGTGGCGGAACTAATCTCTATGGGATCGACATCCGGGATAATCTCAAGGCTTACATCGTAATAATACGGCGCGTCCGGCATCGGGATGCCATGTTTCTTATCGAAGGAATCATACAGTGCGCTGAAATTCGGGGTGCCGTTGGAGAGATCGCCGTCGTCGTCATCCGCCACGCACATTTCCATCGCGTACTCCGGGAATGTCTGCGGGATGCCGTACTTGGCGTAATGCCAGATGTGGTCGGCATACTCGCGCCCGAGCGCTTCCCGGACGTCCCAGAATGCCCCCGCGAGTATCTGACCGAGGCAGTGCGACTCGCCACCGCAGTTATTATCCGGCCACCAGAGCGTGTTGTCGCAATTGCGTATGTGTGTCCCGATTCCTCTCCAGTTCGTTCCGATGATCGGTTGGTCGGTTACCGTAGCAGCTAAGTAATCCGCGCAGCCTTCATGGATGTCGTAGGGTGATTCCGCTTCATCCACTGAATAATAGTGGAAGAAAACCAATTCGTGGCCATACTCGTGAAGCACGACATCGGGGATATGGGCCAGGTTGATGCATGGGGCCTTGGCCTTGTAGTAATACATTTTCCCCCAGCCGGCCATTGCATTGCACCAGTTATTTCGCTCAACCGATGACACGATAACCCGGTCGAGCTCAACGAAACCCGGTTCGATATTCTTAACGTAGTTGTGTCCAATATTGGTGTAGTAGAAGACATTACGCTCCGCATGCTTGGAATTCTCATCATCGAACCCGAATTCCGCATACTCCCTGTTCAGCGTGACCATATCTATATATGCGGTTGTGTAATCATAACGGTCTATCTCAGCCCATGGACCGACAGGTGTTACATGGGTATTCATCTCGGTGTATGTGTCTGAGAATAAGTAGTACATCCCGTCCAGGTCCGTGGTGGCGTATGTCGATTCCTCGTAGAAGAAGACATCAAGGTCGGACAGGCCCATCAACGGGCGATCAGCGAACGGATCAACCTCACTCACATAACCCGATACTTCACCTTCATAGTCGAAATCGAACAGGAATTCCTCGTCAACGAAAATATATCCATCGACGGCGCTTATCTCCATGTAGTAGTCGCCGATGTATACGCGCCAGAAGGGGTAATAGCCGATATCGTATAACTTGGCGAACATCCGGCAGGCGTGGAGTTCATCGCCGGGATGATACGCCCATGCAATCGAAGCGGCGTCCCGGAAGGACAACGCCGGAGCGGGCATGTTGACGGTCTCTTCGATAACATCAACCCCGATAAGGATTACATTGCCGTACTTGATACGCAGGTCGATGCGGGTATCGATCATCTCGATGCCGTCAACGAGCTGACGGTAGATGCAATATCGGACGTCGCCGTGCATCTCGTCGGACATCGTATGAAGTGAATCGCCGTCGATCTTGAAGATATCCTGATGCGTGTTGATGAACGCAAGGGGATCATCCACCGGGATGCCCTCACCCGCGGCCCATCGGACATTGCCGTCGGGGGTGATATCCGCCATCCATGTCAGATCATCAATCTCGACACTGCCTTTCCATGTGTCCCTGGTCTCCGTGGGGACATTCATTGCCGATCCGAATCCCCATTCGGTATCGGCGGTTTCCCTTTCTTCCGGGAAGATCGGCATATTCCCGGTGCCGGGTCCGGAACATCCATAGAACACCAGCAGAAGCAACGCTAATATTCCAAGGCGCATCAATAACCTGCTTCGATTCATCTTGTCCTCCAAATGGTCTGTTTCCCAATTGCATTATCGGAATGTTACGGGCCGGGTTCAGCTCACGTCTCGCTAAACCCGGCCCTCTGCAACAATAAATCACTCGATTATGTCAAAGGCTATAATCAGGAACAAAATGGTAAAAAATCTGGGTGGGGACGGTTTCATTGATCGTTCCTCCTGCAGAACAACTGTATTTGGTGCGTTACCTGTTAGTCCGTTGCAGTAAGTCCCTGCGCAAGGGGGCGGTTTTTGTGAGGTGATTTACCGTGTACAAAATGGATTTCCGGTAAATACGCCGCCTTCCAACGGGATAATATTTCGGCTTAGGACATAGGTACCCGAACGACGGGACCCCATAATGTGGTTAGTACAAAAAACGGAACGGTCAACTTCCCCGGTCCGTCGTTGCGCCCTATCCATCAGGCCGCTGATAATTATAGTCTAAATGGGCTGAGGATGGAAGGCATTTTGGGTGGACGCTTTGAGGTATTTATCTTGATGGCACGGTTTGGCGAGTCTTCGAGCCTAACCGTGGTGCCCGCGCGGAATTCGGGATAACCACGGTCAGCCCTCCCAAAGCGTCGGGCAGACCGTGCCATCAATTACGCGAAATTTATGCAATATCAGGATTTAGTGTGCGAATGTTCACGGGCCATGACCTGGAGGTTTGAGAAATGAATGATGTATTCCTCGATCTGGGGCAACGCGGTTTAATCACGGCAATCATGCTTGCCGCGCCGCTTCTTGGCATTGCTCTCGTTACCGGTGTTACGATCTCGATATTCCAGGCGATAACCGGAATCCAGGAACAAACCCTGATATTCATCCCGAAGATCATGGCGATCGGCCTGGTGCTCCTGTTCTTCGGGCCGTGGATGGGTCGGGTTATCGTCTCATTTACAACCACCATATACACGAATATCTGGTTGTTTATAAGATGAGAATTCCCACCCGATGCTTACACGATGATGCTTCTTGAGCTACAATCGTCCGTATGCTCAATATCTACGAAATATATCCAACGATCGAAGGCGAAACCACCCGGGCCGGATGGCCGTGCGCGTTTGTAAGATTGGCCGGATGCAACCTGAAGTGCCGATGGTGTGATACACGTTACGCCCATGAAGGGGGTTCCCCTATTGAAACCGCCCCCTTGCTGGAGCGAATCAAGAGTTTCGGCTTTCCACGTGTCGTAGTCACCGGGGGGGAGCCCCTTTTACAAAGCGAATGTCTCGGGCTGATCACACAATTGGTGGATACCGGCTATGAGGTCTTCGTTGAAACGAACGGCTCGCTCGATATCAGCCCGGTCGATGACAGGGCCATCATACGTATGGACCTCAAGCCGC
>CBDVBS010000055.1:0-12777 GCA_965372275.1 uncultured bacterium
AACACACCACGGTTATCTATGGTTCTCTGGAACTTCGGCCATATGATATCGGATGTTCCCGGCACCGGTCGTTCTGTGTTGTAAACGAACACATTTCCTGTGCCGGTTCCGAAGACAATCTCCAGAAGCATATCATTATCAATATCGTGGATCATCGGCGTGCAGGTTATGGCGTCGAATACTGGGATGATGAAAACCAGCTCACCATTGGTCCCATCGAAACAGTAAAGGTTTCCATCACTATTGCCAATAACAACATCAAGTATTCCCTCACCTGTCATATCCACCAAGCACGCCGTTGTATCATAAGTACTTACCGAATCAGTCGAAGACCATAACGTAGTGTGCGTGGCTCCATCAATAAGAAGTAATGTGCCGTCCGCTTTCCCAATCACTACATCAGCCGCCCCATCTTCGTTCACGTCTCCTAATGCCGGACTCGCGTAGGCGCCTCCCGTGAGAGCATAGTTCCAGCGGAAGGCTCCCGTCGCGGCATCAACGACATACAGGAAACCGTCGGTGGACACGAACAGGCATTCCTTATCACCGTCGCCCTCGACATCACCTATAACCGGGTCGGACACGATCGGCTGGGAAGTAGCATAATGCCAGACTTCACCGCTCCCATCTCCGTTGAAACAATACAGCCATCCATCAAGCGATCCCACGAATACCTCAAGCTTGTCGTCACCCGTAGCATCATATAATGCCGGGGATGACAGGATACCTGCCCCGGTCGGCTGATGCCAGACCTCAACACCGGTAGCCGCATCTATAACATAGACACTGAAGTCAAATGACCCTACAACCACATCGGCGTCTCCGTCATTATCAACATCACCTGAAGCTGGTGATGAATCAATGGGACCTAAAGTTGGGAAGCTCCAGAGATACGCACCCGTATCACCGTCGAGGGCATAAACATTTCCATCACTGGCGCCGAAGGCGACATCAAGCACCCCACCGTTAACATCCACGAGACATGGGCTGGCTGCAATGGTCTCGGGTGCGACATACGACCACTCATAACTGCCGTCGATAGCGCTAAGCGCTTTCATACGCTGGTCAAGACCGCCGATGATAACATCATCCTGACTATCAGCATTTACATCAAGCCAGTTGGGCGATGAAGTGATCGAATCACCGGTCGGTTGTATCCACTTGATTTGCGGGGTAGCCCATATTTCAGCACTCGCCTCGACGACATTGGATTCCTCATAGCCCAGATCGTCAACAGCCCGTACGGCGAAGTAATAAACCTCACCATTATCGAGGTCCCAAATGGTAAAGGGAGATTCAGTGATCCCGGTGATCTTATCGGCAAGGCCGAACATTATCGGGCTGAACTTGCTGTAGTAAAGGTTGTATGTCAGCCCGTCAACATCCTCCGCCTCGTTAAAGGTTATTTCGGCTTTCCCGTACATCCCGGTTGCTTCGATGATGCCCACACCCCCGGGCCACTCAGGCGGCAGGTTTGGGGATTCGGATAATATATTTTCATTCTGTTCTTCGAGACCTAAGCCATCAACGGCCCTGACACCAACGAAATACATACTTGCGTTATTCAATCCTTCAAGCAGCGAAGGAGATTCCGTGTCCGGAATATACGGGCTTGTATCCCAATTTAACGGGGCATTCTCTTCGTAGTAAATCCTGTAGGTTACCGGCACATCGGGATCGCTCGCGGTCCCGTATTCCACTTCCAACGCCTGGCTTAGAGGATTCAGGCCGGTGATACCTGTAGTGGTATCCCAAACCGGGGGAGTATTCCCCGTTGATGGGGTCGCCGCCATCTCGAAGATATTAAGATCCTCAAGATCCAAACCGTCACGGGCGCGTACGGCAAAATGGTACTCAACTCCATTAATTAAACTATCGACAACTGTTGGTGAACCGATTTCGTACTCAAATTTTTCAGCAATCTCGAAGTTGATCGGTGAATCGGGGGAATAGTACACAGTATAAGTCACCGGTGTATCCGGATCGCTGGCGGTACCATACTCCACTGTAACCTCGGTATTACCGGGATCAACACCGGTGATACCCTCTGTCGTATCCCATGTCGGTGGTTCGTTCTCCGGAACCGCCGGCAGTTCGTTAGTGTTGGTATCTTCCATACCTAGGCCGTCCATTGCCCTGACCGCGAAGAAGTACGGCTGGTCGTTGGTCAATTCATCAACAATCGTCGGAGAACCGGTTTCGCCGATCTTCTTTGAGGCTGTAACAAAATTAATCGGGGTTTCGGTACTCCAGTAAACGTTATAGGTAACAGGCAAATCAGGATCCAATGCCGTCCCGTACATGACGGTCACCATGTGGTCACCGGCCATGGCAGACTGAATACCCGGTGGGAATTCCTGCCATTCGGGAGGAGAGTTATCATAAGTCGGCGTAGCCGACAGCTCAACGATATTGGCATCTTCCATACCGGTGGCGTCCCGTGCCTTTACGGCGAAGTAATAAATCTGGTCATTAGTGAGGTCATCCACAATGGTGGGTGATCCCGGCTGAGCTTCAAGCTTGTCAGCCGTGCCAAAGTCGATCGGGGTATCCTGCGAATAATAAACGTTATATGTAACCGGAACATCCGGATCTGAAGCGGTGCCGTACACTACCGTGACCTTTAGGTCATCGGGGATGGCATCCTGAATGCCGATAGTGGTATCCCAGGTTGGCGGTTGCTCCATAGGTGTAGCGGAAAGCTCATTAGTATTCTCATCTTCGAGACCTTCGCCATCCTCGGCGCGTACCGCAAACCAGTATTGCTGACCATTGATAAGGTTGCTGATGTATGCCGGCGAAGCCTCCTTCCCGAGGGACGAATCACAAGTATCGAAATCGATGGGTGTCTGTGTGTCCCAATACACGTTATAAGAAACAGGAAATGACAGGTCTGAAGCTGTTCCAAAATAGACAAGCGCATATTCATCATTCGCCTGCACATCGACAATGCCAACGGTATCGTCCCATTCAGGAGGAAAATTTTCCGCCCCGCCCGAAAGTTCAACCGTGTTATCTTCTTCAAGACCGAGACCATCCACAGCCCTTACGGCAAAATAATACGTCTGACCGTTGGGGAGCGGAGCAATAAGCGTGGGTGAACCCTCGAAGCTGTGAACCTTCTCAGCCGTTACGAAATCAATCGGGGTTGTAGTGGAATAATAGATGCTGTAACTCAGCGGTATGTCGGGATCAGAAGCAGTTCCGTAAACAACGGTAGCTTCCATATCACCAGGAATAATTTCCTGGACGCCAACGGTATCATCCCATGTGGGGGGCTGATTATCATAGCTGGGAGTGGCGCTCAGGATTACTTCATTACCTTCTTCAAGACCGAACGAATCACGAGCCCTGACTGCAACATAGATTGGAATATCGTTAGCAAGCCCTTCAATTACGGTGGGTGATCCGGGTTGATCTTCCAGTACGCTGGCCAGGAACCAGAAACCCATTTCAGATTCCGAGTAATAGATATTGTATGTTACCGGTGTATCAGGGTCGGACGCGGTTCCATACTCCACCGTGACCTGTTCATTGCCTGGTATCAGGTTCTGAACACCGATGGGACCATCCCACTCGGGGGGCTGGTTCTCCCCGACAGCGAACAGCTGAATCATATTAGTTTCTTCAAGACCGAATTCATCTTCCGCCCGGACGACGAAATAGAATAGTATTCCATTGGGCAAAGGTCCGACAACAACCGGACTGCCCGGCTGGTCCTCAATTGATGCCGCAAGATCGAAGTCTGATTCTTCATCGAACATCTCCGTGGAATAATAGACATTATAGACAACATCTCCACCGAGCGAATCAGGATCAGTGGCAGTACCGAATACAACTTCGACTTCCTCGTCACCTGGATTTGCTTCAAGTATTCCTCCGGGGATCTCATCCCAAAAAGGCGGCAGGTTTGTAGTTTGCCCAAACATCAATGTTGTATTGGCATCTTCCAGCCCAAGGCCATCGCGTGCCCTCACACCGAACATATACATCACTTCAAGCTCAAGTTCCGTGACAATAGTCGGGCTTCCAGGGTTCCCCTCAATTTTATCCGCGGTATCCCAGTCGAAGTTGAAGATTTCATCACTGTAATATACGGTGTAAGTTACAGGTTCATCGGGATCTACAGCCTCACCGTAATAAACTGACATCTGGCCCGGGCCATGTGGCATTGCTCCAATTATACCTTCCTCCTCAATCCACTCGGGGGGAGAATTCTGGTATTCGGGAGTCCCGGGCAGTTCGTTAATATTTTCGTCTTCCAGACCTAAACTGTCCTCGGCCCTTACCGCAAAATAGTAGGTTTGACCGTTGACCAAATCTTCATATATATAGGGTGATCCATCCGAATCTACCTCCGGGTCCACAGTGTCAAAATCGATGAACGGTGTCTCGGAACAATAGATGTTGTATACGACAGGTACATCGACATCGAAGGCGACCCCGTAGGATATCTCACATGCTTCATTCATCGGAGTAACGCCATCGATTCCCACTACTCCGCCAAGCCACATCGGGGGTTTGTTTATGCTGGGGATAACAGAGATATCAACATAATCGTAAAGGAGCATAGCGTTGTCAAAGCTCTTGGCGGAAATCTCACAAGTATAAATACTCGCGGGGGCTCCATATGTATTAGAAAACGTGACGGCATACGTTGTGCCGGACTCGTTCTCCATCGCTAACGTGCCGGCATCACCACCAAGCGCGGATATATCAACGGTCACAATTTCCAGATCATCCTGCCAGTCAAATACATCGCACCTGATTGTCGCTTCCTGTTCACCTGTTGTATCAAGCATCCCATCGACTACATTGTTCGTAATGTCGTAGGGATCTTTCATGTTTTTCGGCCAGGAAATATCAATGGCGAACTGAAGGTTGAACTTTGGGGGTGGCGGGAATTTCATCTCAAAATCTACCGAATCGGTTTCATCGGGCTTGAATTCACGCAGTGTTGCATCAACCTTGAAGGCCTTGTACGGATTCTTGTAAGGTGGAAGATGCATATCGTAGATGGTCGTGTAGTTATCGGCGTTCACAAGCTCCCTGCCAAAGGCATCCTCACCGATGAATGCAATCCCGCGAACATCATAAGCCTTAAGCGGAGTCGGGTTCTTAAGAGTCACCTTTACCGTGTATATATAAGTTACCGGATCATGGCCTATTATCTGGAATTTGAGGCAGTCGGAACATTCCGGTGGAAGGACATAGTCCGTGGCATTCCAGTGTTTCTGTCCGCTTCGCTGCTGAATTGCAGTAACCTCACCCGTTTTCGGATCAAACGTCACATCGTACAGCATGAGCATATAGTGACCGGCACTGGTCCCGTAAATGAATTCCCCTTCGAGCTCTCCCGATGCACCGAGCATACCCCCGAACGGAGTACTCGATTCTTCGTTCGTGTCCCGTATTTGCGTTTCCGGAACCGTCGGAGACATGTCCACTGGAATATCCGGGACAACGGGGCCACCGCCGCCCGAAGAACAACCGCCCAAAACGGTGAAGATTATGAAGAAGCTGATAATCAACACTGCGTGCTGCTTCATAACAAATTCACTACCTTTCAGTTATTTCCCCCTGATGCATGGATGCAACATACCCGACCCACCGACCGCCGGGCCGGGAGTCAGGTTGCTTCATATTCGAACCCCAAAGTATATACCGATTTACTCATGCCTTCAACGACTTACCGCTCCCATATGATATTCCTTTTCCCAGCCTGGGTATTGCTTTCACTGCATCCGAACACGGGAAACGTTCGAACTGACCTCAGGAAGCTTCTATTAGATTTGATACTGTTTTATCTCATTTATTATACATCATGGATCAGGATCCTGGAATATTCATAAGAAAAACCACCGGATTAACGGCGGTTATTTCAAAGCGTAACTTAAAACACTACATTATCAGCTACTCGACCGGTTCTTCCTCTTCTGAAGCCGGGGGCTCTTCCAGTTCAAGTTTGTCCCGGCCGAGTAATACGATATCGATATCCGGTTGGCTGACCATGAATTTTGAATCATCGTGGCCCGTCGTGCAATATATCTTACCCGCATCACCCATTTCACCGATAATCAATTCGTACGATTCACCGGCGCCTTCAACGACAACCCGTTCGGCGGAATCATCCAGCCCCATCTCCTCGGGCATTACGTGCGGAGAGGCAAAATCGGTGGCCGATAATCCGCTCATACGCTGAATCGCGGTATCTATCAATGGACCATCGAACGACCAGTCTAAAGCCTCGTTGACCCAGTTGTTCTCCGGATCCTTGGCGAATTCAATAACCTCTCCATCCGAATCAATAAATTGTACGCGGTCAATTATCTCTGGGGCAAACTGGAACATCGTTCTATCACGCCATGCCGTGAACGGTTTGCCTGTCAGGTTTCGCAGGGCCTGCTTGATCTCATAGACTTCATCCTCATCATTGAAACGGATGTAGTTTGAAAGCATATCGGCTTCCTTACCGATGTAGAAGTGGGCAAGCAAGCTGCCGTTAATATCCTCAACCTGCACCTCAATCCCGAGAACACGGCCAACCTGGAATTCGGATGTGTGCTTGCTTCTGTCGTGACTGACAACGATCCCTTTTTCCATATTGTTTATGGATGCGAGGATTCCGTCAACAACCTGGTTCTCATCAGCACGGTAATACCTGAGTTCCACCCCAGGCTCTTCAACAGGAGCGATTTCCTCATCCCCGGCGGTTTCTTCCCCGTTAGTATCATCCGGGGACTCATCGGTTTCATCACCCTCCACCGATTCCTCTGCCGCCTCCTCGGCGGCCTTTTCGATGATCTCGTGCTGTCCGCCCTCTGCAACCATCCAGTAGCCCGCGATTTTCTTGAAATCGATAACGCCGTTCTGAAGGCTGCTCAGTGTGATGTGTGACACGGATTCAGGATTAAAATCCGCGAATACAAGCTCTTCCTTCTGAGCCTGCTGTTCTTCGTAAACGCGTTCCTTCGATTTACCGCGTCCGAGCACCAGGGCAAGAAGCAGGATGAATACTACCACTATGATTATGAAACCAATGTATGATCTTCCACGCAAAGCTCAATTCACCTCGCTCAAAAACTCGTTAATTATATCTGTCAACACTTCCATCAGGAGGCCCGAATAATCATCAGTAACTTGCCTCCGTAAACCAGAGGTTGGCTCCTGTACCGTCGTCACCAACAAAAGCTATGTACAATTTACTTTTGGTTTGATCAACTGCTGAATTAAGGTCGTGGATGTAGTCAAACGTATCTAATGGCAAGATGTTCGTTAAAGATACTATCAACGGTGATCCATCAAGGATTACTCCGCTAATATTGGCAATATTCTCGGTGTAATCAACCATGATATACATAAGAACGACTGAACTTCCGCAAACAGCTAAATTACCATCCCAAGTAATAGGATTACCCGGATAAGTTAATCGCAGAGGTTCAGGTGGATCCTCATCGACTGCAAACTTGCTGTAAAATACTCCATCATAGTATAACCCGATATAACACATACCGTCATTTATAAGTAGCGATGAGTTATAATACGAACCCGTGAATGGCGAAGGAAAATTACCAGGGTCATTATCATAATCCCAGTAATAACTCTCCTCCGAAAGATAGCGATCAAAAACGACATGCCGCAAATCAGAAGTATCCATCTCGATCTTAGGTCTTCCATATGCATAGCTGTCCGGTGTCAGCTTTACTGCTGGATTCCAGCTACCCGGTAAACCATCTCTCATCCAAACCTGCCATTTTAGAGGCGGGTTGGCACGATATGCCCACACTATACTTATATTGCCGGTACTATCAATAGTGATGTCACCGGTTCTACTTTCAATAAAAGACGGTGGCACATCGTTGGATATCACTTCGTAATCTGACCCGGTCAATGGAAAAGGAAACGAAGAAGTAGTGTCAATCCGGACATAGAAAACTTGCGGGTGTGAAAGATAGCTGTCGGCAAATATCCCATGAAGGATATTACCATCCGCGACAAATCGTGGCTGACCGTTACCGTATCCAGGAATATCAACAACAAGATCGCCCTGAGAAGAAGTAGGTGGATACCAAGTCGAACCATCATAACGCCGGCAACGAAGATTCTTGGTTGCTCCGTTTCCCTCCATCCAAAAGAGCCAATAAGTACCGTTGACCACGATACCAAAAGGCAAAACTTCATTGGACGAAGTGTTCCCGGAGACATCCGCAACTTTTACTGGCGTTGCCCAATCCATGTTTGCTTCGGCGACTACATCAACAAAAACTATTTGATAGCTCTTGCCTTCCGTACCTGCTGATTCAGCAGTCACAAGGATCGGATAACTACCCGCTGGCACCCCGGTCTCATTGGAAATGGCTAAAGAAAAATTCCCTCCGCCACCATCAGCCATGTCCTTAACTGATGCAGTAACTGGAGAATCGATAGTGACTCCCGTCGGATTACTTTGCCAATCATGAACCAAACATTCAACTGTCAAACTACCAGTACCATTGGTTTTTAGACCAGGGCCGGAAGTGTTGACTGAAAGAAACAGCGGTTCTTCCTGGTTAGCGTTGATAGGGAAATCATCTGGTGCTGTCCATGGGTAAGTACCCAAGCTGGGCCAATCCCAAGAAGCGGCGACAATGTAGTTAAAAACGGGTATCGCTTCAGTCCAAGGTTTTGAACTTTTTAGCTCGTACGTTCTTTTGTTTGTCTCTCCGGCTAAAAACACCCCACGATTATTGAGATTTAGGGAAGAAGCGAAAAATGTATCAAGCTTAATTCCTTCACCAAGACCATGACAGAAATACTTGTAGGGATTAACATTGTGGCTAAAATGCGCCCAAGAATCCGGGGCGCCCAACATCCCGTCTTTGTAGGAAGACCAAGTATCATCGTAGGGATATTCAACTGGATTGAAACAATCCGAATATCCATCGGCATTGACAAGTTGTAACACCGGGTAGGTTAGGTCTGTGGTTCCGTTTGAAACTTTGACCTTGTTACCCTTATTGGTGGTTTCCCTAAATTGATAGTAATTTCCATTGGTCACAACAATGCCCTTGACGTCAAACCCAGTAAATTCGGTCAATCCTACAAACGGGTGCTTCAGGCCGATGGTTACATCAGCTACTTGCGGGTCTGGATGAATATTCGGACCGGATATTAACTGGAGATTCGCCAAAGCCGGCGGTTCGAGAAAGCACAGAATATTGAGGTTAAATTCCGCTGTTCTAAGCGGAATGACCTGCGGATCTGCGGGATCAAGGACGATAGTCCACAATCCCCACAAAACCGATCCATTGTCACTACCTTGCGCGATCGCGTAAGTTGGTGACATTCCTTCCTGATTCTCCGGTCCAGCCGGATTGTTGCTGCAGCCCACAAAAGCGGCGACGACTGCAACAATTAATAGAGTGGTTAGCAATAACCGAGTCATTTTTCAAGCCTCCTTAAGATTGAATGTGAGTCCGCCGTAATTCACCATAGATCTAATCAATTCCAAGCGTCTTCGCTTCGACCATCTTACGGGTTTGAACTTGAAGCACGTAGCGGATTATCCCCACAATGGATATCAGGATTGGTATGAGAAACGTTCCCAGGAATTTGATAAGCGCTTTGTCGCTCTCATCGAGATCGGGCTTCAACTGCCTGTCCGTCACAACCCGCGCGCGCAGGGCCTGTAATCCCTGTCCGATACTCAATGTATCAACCATATTGAGCAGAAAGATAGCGTTGGAATTACCCATTGGCAGATTCTGATTCAGGCCGATACCGTCCGTGACCATGCTGCTTGAGCCTATGACGACTATCTCCGTCGGCAGGCTGACATTGATGATTTCATCCTGCCATACCTGCTCTGCAATGCCCTGATCATTCTGCGCGGTGGGTACTTCTTTGCCTTCATAATATGAGCCGAATACGCCGCTGAGCATTACACCTAACTGCTTCTCCGATAACTCACCACTCGGCTGGAAATTCACCCTGCCGGATTTGTCCCTAAACTGGTTCGGGTCGAGATTAAACGGCTCATCCATCGCGTAACCCTCCTCGCTCGTATGAAAGATATAATCCGCCGTGACTTCCTCGCCTATTCTGTCACTGAGGGTCTCAACGGGTGATGCCCATGGGAGAGTCACCAATTCAAGATTGGCTGTAAACGCCAGCTCACCGAAATTACCCTGCACCACCTGGGGCCAGAGCGGATAGTACAGCGGGAAAAAACCTCCAACGGGTAAGCCTGTATAATTCTTAAGGTCCCCAACCAGTTTGGGCTGGACCTTAATGCCGTAATGAGAGATGAAATCCGCCCAGGGGGTGGGTTTACGTTTCGCTCTTGAAGACAATGCCTGGCTTGGATCGACTTCCGCCGTATCAAGGAAAAAGATAACCTTCCCGCCGCTCATGATGAACTGATCGAGAACAATCTTCTCCTTCGACCCGAACAAATCGGGGCTTATGATTATCATGGTTTTGATTTTATCCGGAACAGGATTTCCAAGTGAGATATCGAATTCCTGTACTTCTTCATACTGCGATTTCAACACCTGACCCAGGATGTTGTACCCCCCCTGCTCCGATAGGGCCTGGCGCCCTGAACCGGCATAAACACCGATTGCCGGTATATTCTCAGCAGTGAGTTTCATTATCGTGTGGGATAACCGGTATTCAAGGCCGGAGAGGTAGCGAAGGTCTATCTGCTCATCAACGTCGCCGTAACTGATAAGGAGAGCAAGAAAACCCCTTGCCGACTCCGAACGGGCCGATTCCCGCTGACTGATTTGCACGGGATTGATACCCTTGGCCTGAAGCCTTTGCACTTCCTCCTCGTTCGTGACGTCGGGATGCTCCTCCAGGAAGACGAAATTGGAATTGGCCGATGCCTTGTACTCCTCGATGGTGTCCTTGATGTCCTTGATAATTTTCTTGGCGCCGGTGGGCAGGTCAATGGATGAATACAGCGTTACACGCAATTCATCCTTGAGATCGGCGACGATCCTCCGCGAAGATTCATGCAGCGTGAACTGCTTGTCCTCGGTGAGATCCCACCGGATATACATTTCGGAAGCCAAGATATTTATCAGGATCAAAATCCCGAGGATTATAGCTATCTCTACCACATGGGCCGTTGCCTTGGTCATTTTGCTAAACATATTCATTGACCTCTACATTCAGAAAACCGTAACTCTTTAAAAAATACTATTTAACGCCATTTGCGTGACTCCACGGAACGCACAGTGAGAAACAGGAAAAAGAAAATCAACGACACGTAATACAGTATGTCGCGGATATCAACAACTCCCCTGCCTATCGATTCGAAATGTCCTCCAAGGCCGACGAAAGCAAAGAACGGCTGCACCAGCGGCGGCAGCTTGTAGAGAAAGATATCGGCCTCGATAAGCAGCAGGACTGCAAGAAATACGATCGTCATTATCAGGGCAATTATCTGGTTATCGAAAAGACTTGAGAAATATATTCCGATAGCGAGGTATGCCGCGCCCATCAGGATTGCGCCGATATACCCGCCCCAGATGGGTCCCGAGTCCGGTGGCACAAGACCCGTTCGGTAGCAGATCATCGCAATCGGAAAACTCAGAAGCAGGGTAATCAGGAGGAACACCAGCGCGGCCAGGTACTTGCCAAGCACAACTTCCCAGTCCTTTATGGGGAGGGTCATGATTACTTCCATCGTCCCCGATTTCCTCTCCTCGGTCCACAGGCGCATGGTCACCGCCGGCACGAAAAACAAGAACATCCAGGGCAATAACTGGAAGAACATACGCATGCTCGCCTGGTTCTCCATGAAGTACCCGGCAAAGAAAATGATGCCCATCACGATGAGGAACACATTGATATAGATATACGCCACTGGGCTGTTGAAGTAGTAACCGATTTCACGTTTGAAGATCGCCCATACTCTATGCATCTTCCTCACCCCCTTCCCCGGCCGCCCGGGGTTGTATGGTTTGACCATCGGTCAGGCGCAGGAACGCGTCCTCCAACCTCGCCTCTTCACGTGTGAGGTGTGTCAGTTTGAATCCGGCCTGTACCGCCATATCAAATATCTTTTCGCTGATATCCTCGTTGGTCTTGCTGCTCAGCTCGAATGAATAACCCCCGTTATGCTTGCCTTCCTTGAAAGCCCCGATCTCCTCGACGTTGTCGAGATGTTCGCGGATTTTAACGATATCACCAAGCAGGGTTACATGGTATGTGTCATCACCGCGAGCCATACGGCCCAACTCCTCGATCGTACCCTCGGCGGTGATCCGGCCAAGGTCGATGATAATCGCCCGGTCGCATGTTACTTCGACCTCGGATAGAATGTGAGTCGAAAGGATGACACACTTCTCCTTGCCGATACGCTTGATCAACTCTCGTATCTCTCGGTTCTGTTTCGGGTCGAGGCCGGATGTGGGCTCGTCGAGAACGAGGATATCGGGATCGTGAATGATTGCCGATGCCAACCCGAGGCGCTGGCGATATCCCTTGGAAAGCTCACCCACGATCTTGTGTATCATCGGCTTGAGCCCGCATACATGCACCATCTCCTGCATGCGTCTGTTCCTGTCGGAGGCACTCATCCCGTGAATATCGGCAATGAATCTCAGGTAGTCGATCACGCCCATATCCTCGTAGAGCGGTGAACCCTCAGGCAGGTAACCGATCTGGCTTCGCACCTTCAACGGGTCCTTGATGATATCGTACCCGCCCACCGATGCGGTGCCGGAATCGGGGGAAAGGAAGCAGGTGATGACTCGCATCGTGGTCGTCTTGCCCGCTCCGTTTGGC